>CAJXFT010000066.1 GCA_913053235.1 uncultured Alphaproteobacteria bacterium | reverse complement strand
AAAGGGGAATCCCCTTCGACCTAATTTGATTCATTCAATCTCGAAAAGGGTCTAGCCGGCGCAAATTGATCTATATGCCTGAATGGCCGCCTCCAGGCCGGAGCGCGGACTGGTCATAATCGGAATTTCAATGTCCTGGCACCGCGCCAGCGCGGGCGCCATTGAGGCTTGCGCCAGGACGATCACATCGCTGTCCTTGGCGGTGCGATGCAGGCCCTCGGCGATGATGCTCAAATAGCTTTCCATGTCGCCATCCATCAGCTTGGCGCGGGCTTCTTCGAAGACGACGGGTCGTAAGTCTATATCCGCGCCGGCTTGCGTGGCGGCCTCGGACAGAAGATTCAGGGTTGGTCCGAGCGTGGTCGAAAGTGTCGCGGCAACGCCGATTCGCGCGCCACTCCGCGGGCCTGTGCGAACCGCCGCCTCGGCCATGGGCCGGTCAATGCGCATCACCCTGGTTGCCGTCAGCGCGGCCGCGTCGTCGGCGCCCGGCCCGACGGTTGAGCAGGTGCAGAGCACCACGGCGGCCCCGTTCTCGGCCTCTTCGACGACGGATTCGGCGGTGCGCCGCCTGATGTCGGCGGTAAGCTCGCCCGCGGCGAGGGCCTCGGTCAGCAACGCATCATGCATCACATGGCGGATTGGAATATCCGGCGCCAACTCGCCGACAAGCGCGTCAAATGTTTCGATGTTGGCGGGTACGGTGTGAACAAGCGCCAGCACGGGCTCTGTCATTGCCTGTTACCCCTTTGTGTCGATCGAAGCAAAGCGCCTCATGCCGCCGCGTCGTCGAGAAACTCTTCCATGCCGAGCCGCTTGAGGGTCTCGCGCGTCGGCACGCCGGTGTCCACGTTCCAGCCCTGCAGACGGTAATACTCGTCGACCATTGCGGGCAAATACGGCGCGATTCCATTTTCCTTGGCGGCGCCGACGCGGGTGATCTCCAGGAACCTGGGCGAGAGATCGAGCTCGTCCGACTTCTTGAAACCGCGTCTCGCATAAACCAGCCGCAACAGGTTGGAGATCCGCTCGCCGACGGTAAACGCCTCTTGTTCGTCGAAATTCTCCCAGCCGGTCGCCTGGGCCAGGCTCGTGCTGGTGAGGCGCACCGAGCCCGCTACCCCCATCGTGCCGAAGGTGCAGATACCGAGCGTGTCCCAAAAGAGCTTCATGATCTGGGTGCGGTAGACCGGCTCGACCTTGGCCAGGGCCTCGTCGAGATTTTCGGCCACGCCGGGGGTGATCTCGTCGTAACCGAGGTCGGGCCGGCGGAAGGTGTCGGTGCCGCGGCCCTGGGTGGAGGCGCCGTAGCCGGCCGTCATCTCGCAGAAAAAAGCGCTCCAGGCGGCCCGGTGGTCGTGCATCACCGCGCCGCCTCCCTTCATGTCGAGGATCTTGTCGCGCAATTCCTCCGTGATTCCCCGCTCCGCGCCCACCGCCTCGGGCATGGCCTTCGGGCCTTGCGCGAGCTTGGCGCCGAAGCCCTCGCCGCGGACGGCCTGATTGATCAGCTCCATCGCCGATTCCCAATTGCCCCAGGTAAGGTCGAGGCCGCCGGTATCCTGCTTGTGGATGAGGCCATCGTTGAAGGCCTCGTAGACGGCGCCCATCATTGGCGCGAACTGGCCCATCTCGATGCCGACGCCGTCGTAGAGGTCGTTCAGGATCACCACGGCGCTGGGGTCATCGACGCCGATGATGGCGGACGATCCCTCCATCGGTTCGGCGCCGCCGCATTTACTGCCGACAAATCCGGCCATCGGTCCGTCGGTGATCTCGACATCGTAGGCACAGGAGATCTTGCAATTGTAGGACGGCTGGGGCGTCACGCTCCAGCGGCTGCACGCCTCGACGTATTTTCGGGCAAAATCGGCGCCCCATTCGGGGTCGGTCATGTTCTTGCTGAGGACCCGGCGGTGCGAGCCGAAAGTGTCGAAATAGTTGCGCGAGTTGCCGCCGTCCTGCATGGCTTCGGCGACGGTGCGTTGGCTCGGGTCGGTGGTGCCGGGAAAGAGAAGATTCTCCCACTCGACGGCGGTTTCCACCAACCCCGGCGCATCGAACAGCGGAACGGTGCCGGTGCCCCGCACCGCGATGGCCTTGAGGTTCTTGGCGCCCATTGCAGCCCCCAGACTCCCCTTGCCGGCGCCGTGATTGCGGTCGTTCTTGATCATCGCGCCGGCGACCCCGGCCTCGCCCGCGCGGCCAATGCAGGCGACGCTGATGTTGCCGTCGTCATCGAGTTCCACCTTGATGCGACGCTCGGTCTCGCGGGTGTCCTCGCCCCAGATGTGGCTGGCGTCGCGAAACGCCACATTGTCGTCGTCGATCCAGAGATAGGTGGGGCTCGATGACCTGCCGGTGAAAATGATGCCCTGGTGTCCGGCATGCTTCAGATAAGCGCCCCAGAAGCCGTGCGTGTGCCCGACGGCCGCGGAATAGGGCGTGCAGTGGTGGAAGCTGACGATCGTCACGTCCGAGGAGTTGATGGCGGGAGTCCCGGTCAGCGGTCCGTTCATGAAGATGAGAGGCACGTCCGGATCGGTCGCCTTTCCGGTGCGCGGCGCCTCGCGCAGCAGATAGAGCAGCCCCAGGCCAATGCCGCCCAGATATTTGCGCAAATCCTCCTCGGGTGGGAGCGCCTCCCGGGTGACGGTTTTCCGGCCAAGATCCACGCGCAAAATATGAGGCCAATATCCTCCACGAACGGTCATGCTGTTTCTCTCATCTAGGTTCCCCCCAAGATGGTTCCTGCCGAGCACCGAAGACGGTAACATGATCGCGTATTGATCGAAAGCGTGAGCCTGCAATCCAAATCGGGGCCTTCAGATAGGCCGCTCGCTGCGTCGGAGATCCTACCAAGGCGCAATGCGGACGACTTCTCAGGGGCAGGCCCATGGCGTAGGATAAACTCGGTTAAATCTAGCGCAAAGGGAGCCAGCACCATGCCATTGCTCGGCCTGAGCCATGTCGCCATCAAGTCGCGGGACTTGGCGGCGACCGAAAAATTCTACACCCGATTGCTCGGCATGACGAAGGTCGAGCGGCCCGAATTTTCTTTCCCCGGCATTTGGCTCAGCATGGGCGATACCATGATTCACGTTTATGGCGGCGATCCGGCCAAGACCTCTGGCGGCACCTACAAATACAGCCAGCGGCAATCGCCGATCGACCATATCGCGCTCAGCGCCAAAGGCTTCGACGAAATGCTGGCAAGGGTAAAGAAGCAGCGTTGCAAGTGGCGCCAGAACGATGTGCCGGAGATCAATTTGTGGCAGATTTTCCTGCTCGACCCGAGCGGCGTGCTAATCGAGTTGAACTTTGACACCACCAAGGAGCCGCGCGGCAGCAAGGGGCCGGGCAAGCGCAATATTTACGACGCCGGCAAGTTCTACGCCGACGCGCTCGCCGCCGCCGCGACACCATAGCGCCACCTGCGCCGTCCGAACAAATCAGTCGAACCAGCAAGGAGAACACCATGCCATACGTGGTCGCCGCGAGCCTTCGCATTAAGAAAAAACACCTCTCCGAATTCACCAAGAGGGTGAAACGGCACGCCAACAACAGCGTCACCCGGGAGCCCGGCTGCATCGCCTTCGAGGTGAGCGTCGACAAGGACGATCCCAGGCGTTTTCTCTTTTACGAGGTCTATCTGGACGAGGCCGCCTTCGACAAGCACATGGCCTACGATTTCCTGAAGAAACATCTCGACGTCACGGCGCCGATGCTCGACGGCGAGGTCGAGCTGATCGGCTTCTGGAACAGATTGGCGGCGCCCAACAAATAATCGTGCGGGCTTGCTTGTGCTCGGCTACCAGCCGGCGGCGTAACCCTGACGCCGGGGATCGGCGGCGCCCGCCAGGGTGCCGCGTTCGAGATCCTGGTAGACCATGCACACGGCGCCGGCCAAATAGGTCCAATCGGGCCAGGCGTGGATGTCGTGGCCGCGTGCCGCGAGGGCTCGGCCGGTCGCCTCGGGGAAGCGTCCCTCCAGATTGAGGCGGCCCGGATAAGTGGTGTGGGGCTCGAACGAAGCGGGAAAATCATATGTCGCGAAGCGCGGCGCCTCGACGGCGGCCTGCGGGTTCATGCCGAACAGGACGATATTGAGAAAGGCTTGCAGCATAGCCTGGCATTGCACGTCGCTACCGGGTGTGCCGAAGGGCATGATGAAGTGGCCCTCGTGGATGGCGAGCGCGGGATTGGGCGTGAGGCGCGGCCGTTTACCGGGTGCCACGCCCGAGGCGTGCTCGGGATTGGCCCAGGATTGCGAGCCGCGCGAAGACGGGCAAAGGCCGGTGCCCGGAATGACGGGGGTGTCGTAGGAAACGTCACTCGGAGTGGCGGAAAAGGCGTTTCCATGGCGGTCGATGACGGCGATGTAAGAAGTATCGCGGGCCGCGGCGGGTTCGTCCGGAGCTGGCACGGCAGCGCCCTCGACCAAGGCCCGCTCGCACACGATGCGCCGGCGCTGGGCGGCGCAGTATTTCGCGGACAGAAGATGATCCAGAGGTACGTCGACGAAACGGGGGTCGCCGTAATGCCGCTCCCTGTCGGCAAAAGCGAGCTTCAGCGCCTCGGTGACGGTGTGAGCGTAATCGAGGGAATTTTGCCCGAAGGCGCGCAGTTCCTCCGCCCGCAACAGCGAAAGCGCCTGAAGCAACACCGGACCCTGGCACCACGGGCCGCAGGTATAGACGTCGATGCCCTCGAAGGTCGCGCGCACCGGCGCCTCCACGGCGGAGCGATATTCCGCCAGATCGTCAGCGCTCAGAAGCCCATCGTTTTCACGGTGATAGCGCACAATCGCCGCCGCAATATCGCCGCGATAGAAGGCTGCGCGCGCCGCTTCGAGCCCAGCTTCACGTCCGCCCTTGGCCGCGCCCTGCTCTTCGTCAGCCATATATTGCAGGCTTGCGGCGAGATCGGTCTGGGCAAATATATCGCCGACCCGGGGCGGCTCTCCGCCAGGCAAATAGATTGTCGCGCTGCTCGGCCAGCGCCCATAGCCCTCAGCCTGCTCGGTGATTATTTGCGCCATGTGGGGATACATGACGAAACCCTCGGCGGCGAAGCGGATAGCCGCCGCCGCAACCTCGGCAAATGCCATCGTGCCATGGCGTGCAAGAGCGGTGATCCAGGCATCGGGCGCCGCCGGCACCACGGTGCGCAGCACGCCCTCCGGAATATGACCGCCATGGTCTCGCTGGAAGAGTTCGGGCGTGAGCGCGCGCGGCCAGGGGCCGAGCCCACTGATGGTCTCGACACGCTTTTCGGCGCCAAGATAGATCATGATCGGCGCGACGCCGGCGACATTCACATATTGGCTCTGCACGACGCCGAGCGCGATGCCGCCGGCGACGCCCGCATCAATCGCATTGCCGCCGGCTTCCAAAATTTGTAACGCCGCCTGGGCGGCGAGATAGTGGCCGGCGACGGCCATGTGCCGCCGTCCGCGCAACAGCGGCCGGTGGCCGTCCATATGCGCCAGGTCGATCCCACCTTCGTTAATATGCGTATGCACGCTCCGCCTCCCCGCGCTCACCGCGCCGCGCCAATCATGTCGGCCGCCTTTTCGCCGATCATGATGCAGTTGGCATTGAGATTCGCACTGACCACGAAAGGCATGATCGAGGCGTCCGCGACATAGAGGCCCTCAAGGCCGCGTACGCGCAGGCCGTCATCCACCACCGCCATGGCATCGTCGCCCATCTTGCAGGTCCCGGCGGGATGATAGACCCCGGTGCCGGCGCTCTGGATATAGGCGCGCCAGTCTTCGTCGCTGTGTACGTCCTTGCCCGGCATATATTCGCCGATGACGTGGCGCGACAGGGGCTCGGTCGCGAATATCTTGCGCAAGAATTTAATGCCGTGCAGCAGCGTCTCAACGTCGCGCTCGTCGCCGAAAAGATTGGGCTGAATGGCTGGCGCATCATACGGGTTGCCGGATTTGAGGCGCACCCAGCCGTGCGAATAGGGTCGATGTATGTTTGCCAGGCCGGTCACCGCCGGTTTGTCGAACAGGATCGGCCCCTCCGCCGCCAAATCGAAGCCGCCCGGCGTGAAGAGATATTGAATGCGTGAACGCACGCCGGGGTTCTCGGCGTCGCGGAAGCCACCGACCTGGGCGACCGGTGAGGAAGCCGGGCCGGTGCCGGTGAGCAGCCATTGGGCGCCGAATATCAGATAGTTCAGCAATCCGGTCTGAACATTGTAGGTGGTGCGGTTCACCCACATGGTGCAATTCGCGCCGGCGTGATCCTGCAGGTTTTCGCCCACCCCCGGCAGATCGTGCACTGGCTCGATGCCGACGTCGCGCAAGTGCGTCGCCGGGCCGACGCCGGAGAGCATGAGAAGCTGGGGCGAGCCGAACGTGCCGGCAGAGAGGATCACCGCCTTGGCCGCCGCCGCATGCGCTGTCCGGCCGCGCCGCGCATAGTCCACGCCGATCGCCTTCTTGCCCTCGAAGCGCAGGCGCAAGGCATGGGCATGGGTGAGGATCTTCAGGTTGCGCCGCCCTTTGGCGGGCCACAGATAGGCGCGCGACGCGCTATGCCGCCAGCCCTTGCGCTGCGTCGCCTGGACATAGCCGATGCCTTCCTGGGGCGGCGTGTTGATATCCTCCATGAAGGGCATGCCGGCATTGACGCAGGATTGGACGAAGGCTTCCGAAAGGGGGTGGCGCGAGCGCAGATTCGAAACCCAGAGCGGGCCGTCGGCGCCGCGATAGGCGTCCGCGCCGTTCTCGAAATTCTCCAGGCGCTTGAAATAGGGCAGGACGCTTGCGAAATCCCAACCGCGGCAGCCGAGCGCGGCCCAGCCGTCATAATCCGCCGGGTTGCCGCGAAAAAAAGACATGGCGTTGATCGAGCTGGTGCCGCCAAGCAGCTTGCCGCGCGGCATGTAATCGCGCCGCCCGCCGCGTGTCGGGTCGGGCTCGGCGGTAAAGCGCCAGTCGTAGCGAGGATTGCCGAAGGCCCAGAGCATGGCTGCGGCCGGAATCAATATGGTGGGCCGGCGGTCCGAGCCGCCCGCCTCCAACAAGAGCACGCGGCTTCGCCCGTCCTCGGACAGACGCCCGGCAATGGCACTGCCGGCGGAGCCCGCGCCGACGATCACGTAATCGAATGCCATGGCACGATACGCTTGCAATTATTATTTTCTGCCGCGGCGCAAATGGGTACCGCGAAATTGGTCCGATTTTACTCACATGGCTCGAAGACGTGTCAAGGCGCAAGGGCGCGCTCATCGACGCCCCGTTGTCGGCGGTATTGCGTCGGCATCATGGAAATTCGTAAATAACCCTACCAAATGATCGCCGTATTCTTGACTCTTATTTGCCCCGCTCCTACCATCTTCGGTGTAGTGCTCTGATACGACTACATCGTCCTAATTATCCACAATAAATAGGAGAGACGCACGGTGAGTAAATCGGACCGAGACATCCACGCATACGACAATGCGATGAAGCGCATCAGGCATCATCGCAAGTTTGAGATTAGCCGTCGCCAGATGCTGAAAGGCTCGGCGGCAGCTCTTGGCGCCACCCTTGCGGCGCAATTCGTGCCTAAGGAAGTGCATGCCGAAGTGAGTGGCACGATCGTCCACTTCGCGTCCTCCGGCAAGCGGCTTTCCAATTCCCTTCGGGCGGTCAAGCCGCTCTTCGATAAGGTATTTCCGAACGTCGAGCTTGAGGTCGTCTCGAAGCCGATGACCGAGGCGCTGACACAGATCAACACCTATATGCGCTCGAAGAGCGATGCCTTTGACGTCGTCACGCAGGATCACGCGCAATTCGCCTCGCTGGATGCGATGGGTGCCTTGACGAATCTCGATCCCTATCTGGAGCGCGATTCAGCCTGGTACGAAGACTATCAAGGGGATGTGCCGGAGAATTACCGGCACATGTGGAACCTGCCCAAGGGGCCGGCACCGCCCGGCTGGGTCGCCGCCGTGGCGCCGGACGGCAACGCGATGATGACGTTCTATCGCAAGGACGTTTTCGATAAGCTGGGAATCAAGGTTCCGACGACCTGGGACGATGTTATTGAGGTCGCCAAGGAAATTCACGATCCGAAGAACGAGCGCTATGCCTATGCTGCGGCGATGGCGCGGAATTTCTGGTCCGGCTATCAGTTCTACGGCGCCCTCAGGAGCTGGGGCGGCGATTTTTTCGTCGATGAACGCAACCAAGATTGGACGCCCGCATGCTCCACCGAGGAGGGCTTTCAGTCCTTGAGTACCTTGGTCGAGTTGCAGAAATATGCGCATCCGGTCACGGCCAACGCGGGCGAGGACGAGGTCAACCAGGTATTCGCCAACGGCACGGCTCTGTTTAGCCCGCTGTCCTGGGGCACGGCGACGCTCAACGATCCGACCTATTCCGATTACCATGAGCATTGGCATATGGAACTCTCGCCCAAGGGAACGACGCCGAAATCCGCTCATCGGGCGTTGGCCGGCGGTTTCGGCCAGTTCATGCCGACCTGGGGCGGCAATCGGGAAACCGCCTGGGCCTGGATCAAGTTCCTCAACTCCGGTGATCGCGAGGATCTGGGCGGCAGCCCGTTGATCGCCGATGCGATCGTTGGCGCCGGCGGTCAGCTGTCGCGCGTCTCGACCCTGACCCGGTGGGCGGACCGCAAGCCGTTCTTCGTCGGCCTCATGAAGGCCTATCCGGTTTCCGTGGTCAACGCTCCGGTAATTCCGGAGGCCTATGCGATCATGGGGGCGGTCGGCGAGGAGGTGGCCGATGCGGTCAATGACGATCAGAGCGTCGAGGATGCGCTGAAAGCGTGCGACAAGCGCATTCAGCGCCTCATGGAAGACGCCGGCTATTACAGCTAGGGGCTGGAGAGGCGAAACTTTCCAGGACCCTCGGACGTGACCGTGACACACGGGGAGGCCCGGCTGTCTTCGACAGCCAGGCGTCCGTCTCGGCCGCACCGCGCCGGTGCCGTCGCGCGGCGCCAACGACTGGTCGCCTATATGTTGTTGGCGCCCGCCGTCCTGGTGCTGGTTGTGCTTGCCGCCTATCCGCTTGTGTTCTCGGGAGTCCTCTCCTTCAAAGTCGATCCGCTTTACAATCCGGATGTTGCCCACTTCATCGGGTGGCGCAACTATGAGGACCTCTTCGACAACAAACGATTTTGGAAGAGTGTTCGGCTCACGCTGACGTGGGCGGCCGTCGTGGTCACCATTCAAATGGTTCTCGGATTTTTTATCGCCGTGCTGCTCGATCGGCAGATGCGCGGCGCCGGCCTGCTGCGCGCGCTCTTTATTATTCCCGTCTTTGTCTCGCCGATCGCCATGGGGCTGACCTGGCGGTTCATATTCGAGCCGGTCTCCGGCCTCGCCAATTGGATTTTGAACACCGGCTTCGGACTGGAGAAACTGTCTTGGCTTTCGCACAAGGACAGCGCCCTCACCACCTTGATGATCGTCGATTGCTGGCAGTGGACGCCTTTCGTTGCGCTCATTCTACTCGCCGGAATGCAGAGCATTTCGCCGGAAATCACGGAGGCCGCCCGGCTCGATCGGGTGCGCGGCTTCACCTATTATACGCGCATCGTCATTCCGCTCATCCGCCCGGTCATCATGGTGGTCATCCTCATCCGGCTGGTCGATTCGATACGAATCTTCGACCTCAACTGGGTGATGACCGAGGGCGGCCCCGGATCGGCAACGCTGATGGCCAGCGTCTACGATTACACGATCTTCAAGCAGGGCCATCTCGGATTGATGGCGGCCTATGGATTCCTCATATTAATTTTGATCAACATCATTGTTGTGGCCTTCCTCAACAGTTTGTACCGCACCGAAAAAGCCGCCCGCATCGCGGAGCTGAACTGATGTGGGGCATGAACACCAAGCAAGCCATCAATCTGCTTGCGGTCGTCGTGGTGATCCTGTGGCTGATCCCGGTGATATGGGTCGCGATCAACTCGATCAAGCCGACCAACATCATCAACGCGCCAATCCCGACATTCTATTCCTTCACGCCGACGGTCGAGCATTATATCGAGATTTTCGACCGCTTTCAGTTTGACCGCGCCATTTTCAACAGCCTCGTCACGGTCGGGGTCTCGACCCTGATCGTCATGATCCTGGCACTGCCCGCGGCATACGCGGTCGCCCGCATGGGCCTCATGCGCGGCGATACCTGGGCGCTGGTCATCCTGTCCTTGCGTTTCATGCCGGGCGTGGTGATCGTCCTGCCCTATTTCAAGATGGCCAACTGGCTCGGAATTCACGACACTCAAATCCTGCTCATCATTGTCTATGTCGCATTCGGGCTGCCGTTCGCCGTCTGGATTTTACGCGGATTCCTGCTCGATCTGCCGAAGGAAGTGGAGGAGGCCGGGCGGCTGGACGGCCTCGGTTGGATTCAAATCATCTTTCGGCTCATTCTGCCCATGGCGGCGCCGGGCATCGCCGTCACGACGATATTTACCTTCGTTTTCAGCTGGAACGAATATCTGTTCGCTTTATTTCTCACGACCTCCAAAGCGACGACCATGCCGGTGGCGTTACAAAAGACGATCGATATCTATAACGTGTTGTGGGGTTCGCTGAGCGCCGGTGCGATGATCCAGCTTTTGCCGATGGTAATCGTTGTGTTTTTATTGCAGAGGCACATCGCCCGCGGCCTTGCGCTCGGCGCCGTCAAATAGGGGTATCATGACCGTTTCCGTCAAACAGCTCGCCAAACAATTCCGCGATGGTACGCGGGCCGTCCGGGGCATCGATCTCGACATCGCGGACGGAGAATTCCTGACTCTTCTTGGTCCTTCCGGATGTGGCAAGACGACGACGCTGCGCCTCATCGCTGGACTCGAGGAGCCGACGGAAGGGTCCATCTCGATCAACAAGCGCGACGTGACCAACATCGATCCTGGCGATCGCAATGTCGCCATGGTGTTCCAGAGCTATGCCCTTTATCCGCATATGACGGCGCTGCAAAACATGACACTCGGCCTCACGGTCGGCGGAATGTCGAAGGCCGAGGCCGCCGAAATGGCGCGCGAGACGGCGCGCCTGCTCGGTATCGAAAAATTGTTGGAGCGCAAACCGGCGAAACTTTCGGGCGGCGAGCGCCAGCGCGTGGCGCTCGGGCGCGCGATGGTGCGGCGGCCCGCCTGCTATCTGATGGACGAGCCATTGTCTAATCTCGACCTCAAGCGCCGCGAGCATATGCGCACCGAGCTCAAGCGCCTGCATCAACAGCATCGGGTCACCACGATTTACGTCACCCATGATCAGGCCGAGGCCTTGATTCTCTCGGACCGGGTGGCGGTGCTGAACGAGGGCACCATTCAGCAGGTGGCCGATCCCATAACCATCTACGAGCGCCCGGCAAACACTTTTGTCGCCGACTTCATCGGCAGCCCAAGCATCAATTTTCTCAATGGCGAACTGCGCGATGGCGCGGCCATGATCGCGGGCCGGCGGCTCGAGGAGGCACGCGCGCCGGGTAGCGGCCCCGTGACCCTGGGCGTGCGGCCCGAGGATGTCATATTGGAGGCGCCCGGCAGTGCCGTCATCGACGGCGTGATCGATTTTACCGAACCCTATGGCGGTGTGGTCATCGCCTTCATCTCGCCGCAAAACGCGGACGGGCTGCTCAAGGAGCGCGAACATCTCGCGGCCAGCGTCGATGTGCATCAGCCCATCGAGATCGGCGCCCGCGTCGGTGTTGGTTTCCGTGCCAGCCGGGTCAATCTGTTCGATGTCGCGACGGGCGGTTCTCTGTTGTCCAACTGAGTTTCTTGTCTCGATCGTCGCCGGCAACAGGAGGTTTGGTGAAGCGAAGCAAGTCACCTACGGCGGGCCGGCGGACCCGTTCGGCTGTCACCTGGCGATTTTTTCATGTGCTTTTTGCACAAATTGTTGGGCGAGATATGATCAAATGTTGCCAAGCCGTTTCAGGCGTTAACGCGGAGGGTTTTTATGATGAAAATGCTATCGAGATTGGCGGCGATTTTTGTGCTGGTAACAGCGCTTTGCGGCAGCTCCGCTGCCATCGCGTTTGACGAAACACACCTCCAGAAACTCAAGAAGCTCAATGTCTGTGAAGGATGTGATTTGAGTGGGGCCAACTTGAAGAGGGTTGACTTGTGGGGGGCCAACTTGAGGGGGGCCAACTTGAGCGAGGCCGACATGACGGATGCCATCTTAAGGGCAGCCAATTTAAGTGGAGCAAGCTTGAGTGGAGCCAATTTGAGGGAGATCAAATTGATGGTAGCCGACTTGAGCGAGGCCGATTTGAGTGGGGCCGACTTGAGTGGGGCCGACTTGTGGCAGTCCAATTTGGAGAAAGCTAACTTGTTGGGGGCCAACTTGAGTAAGGCCAACTTGTTGGACGCCAACTTGAGTGAGGCCAATTTGAGTGAGGCCAACTTGATTGGGGCCAAATTGCGGGGGGCCGACTTGCGGGGGGCCAACTTGCGGGGGGCTGATTTGACCGACGCAATAATACCAAATGCCAATATGCAGGGTGCCGTTCTCTGCAAAACCAAGTTGCCGTCGGGCGAAGATAACTCTGGCTGCTAATAACCTGGCCATACCGTTTCACCCCGCCACCGGCATCGCGATGCGATAAACTACGTCGCACGAATGTGCGCTCATGGCTACCGACGGCTGTCAATCCACCTTGTGATTTACGTCCGAGCCGTGAAGGGTTGTCGGACATCTGCCGTGGCTGTGTTGCGGCGACATGCTCAATGCAATTTGCAGAAGATTCTGGACATAACAGCGCCTCGTCTAGCGATCGCGCAGCCGGCGAGTCTCCACGTCGTCGACCGTAAAGTCGATGCCGTTAGCCGTTTTCCGCAGCGCAACCTTGTAGACCGACCTGGCGCGTTCCACGCTCAACCATTTGCGGTTTACATCCTCGGCAACGCTTTGTGGATCACGGGCTTCCGGTTCGCCGTAGCCACCGCCGGCGACGCTCCGGTAGACCATCGATTCGTCCGCAGAGAGCCGTGCCTTGTGGAATGAGGGGAGCGGCTCGCTGGCGCCGTTTGCCGTGCGCCGCCAGTTGCCCGAGGGGGCACCGGCGCGGCCGCCAAACACGCCCTCCGCGGGGTTGGTATCGCCGTCCGAGCAGTAGAACACGGCGCAATCGCCGCTGAGCGACCGGTAGGCGCCTTCCGTCGCCGGCGCCCCGTTCCAGCGCCCAGCGCCCATCGAATCCGCCGCGATGCGGCGCGATTCCATCAAGATGGGGTACTGCGCCTCATCGACCTCGATGGAATCCAACACGAGAACGCCGCCGCCATTGGGCGCTTCGTAAGTTAGCCAACCGTCGTGGCCGTGGGTTCCCGGCCCACCCGAAAGGCCGACGCAAAACTGATTGACGTATGGAATCGACCCGCCACCCCGGTCGTCGATGCCGGAGACAACGCCCATGCCCGAGCTGAAATCGCCGCCGCCCTCGGCAAGCCCGTGGGGTTCGCCCATCTTCGCGAAGCAGCATTGAACGGCGTTGATGAGGCGATCATTGACATTGGTCGTCGCGACCGAGGTGCCAACAGGAAATGTCGGGCGCCCGACGACGCAGCCATCACGCAGAAGGATCTCGATCCGGTCCGCGCTGCCCGCATTGTGCGGGATCGTCGAATCAAGATTATAGAAGATCCCGATCAAACACGACCCGCGCGCGCATGCCTCGGATAGGTTCACACCACCGGGCACGCAATCAGGATTGTCCCGGAGATCCACCGTGATGCGCCCGGCATCGGAATCGACGGATACCTGAGCCGTGATGGGGATTCCGGCGTCCGCGACACCCGGGATCGGGTCATGCGTACTCGTGTGGCGCCAAGTGCCGGCAGGCAATGCGCGGATTGCCGCCGTCGCGCGGCGCTCGCCATAGCGCATCCACGCCTCAACGAATTCACGGATCGTGGCAACGCCGTAGCGCATGACCAATTCCTTGAGGCGCCGTTCACCGATGCGGCAGGCGCCGACTTGCGCGCGGTAATCACCGTGCCAGACATGAGGTGAGCGAATCTTGTGGAGGCCGATACGTACGATGTCTTCCTTGTCGCGGAAGTTTTCCTGGATGCGGACACAAGGGAAGTGCACGCCTTCCTGATAGAGCGTCGCGGCATAAGGCAGATAGGTCGTCGGCTCGGGCGCGCCCACGTCGGCGTGATGCGAGCGCGCCAAGACCCAGAAAAGCGGCTCATTATCCGCAAATACAGGCACGCAGAGCGTCATGTCGGCATGATGGGTGACACCGAGATAAGGGCTGTTGTTGAAGAACGCGTCGCCCTCTTTTACGTCATCGAACAACTCGGTGATTGGCCGTGTTGTCAGATCGAGCGCACTAACGTGGATCGGCATCGCTTCTTCGACGCAGATCAGCCGGTGATCGTAGGTCAGAATTCCACACGACATATCCCGGGCGTTGGTAATAACCGCCGAGCGGCTCGCGCGCATGACGGTGTTGCTCATCTCGCGGATGATGGCCTCAAGCCGACGCGACAGCACCGCCAACAGAATCGGATCGAAATCGGAATTTTCGTTTTTCGCCGTCATGAGGCTAAACCTGTCTGTGGCGCTGAATTGGTCCGCTCTACGCAGCAATTTCCTTGATCGTCGATGGTCGCCCGCTGCCCGGCCAGTATCAGCACGGTCGTGGTGCGGCTATCGAGAATCGCCGGCCCGTTTACCGATTCGCCCGCGCCAAGCGCGCTCGCGTCGTGCACCGGAAGCGCTTGGAACGCGCGCTCGGCGCCGATGAAGACCCGCCGCGTACCGAGCGGTGAGCGGTGAGACGTCCGATCCCAAACGTGATCCCCAACCACGGCTTCCCGAAGCCCGACGGCGCGGACCGTCCAGGTGGTGAATTCGACCTCATCCGTTTCGTTCTTGATGGTGTAGATTCGCTCGTGCATCTGATGAAACGCGTCAGCCAGCACTGGGATATCGCCTGTACCAAGCGGTGCGTCGTCAAAGGGCACGTCGATCTCCCACGATTGATATTTGTAGCGCGCCTGAAACGCGTAGGCGAAACGACGCTGGGAGAGCGGCACACCCGCCCGTTCCAAAAATGCATCTCCCTGCGCGCGAAGCCGGAGCAGCGTTTCGTTCACGCCGCCTAACGCGAAATTATGGTTGCTCGTCGGGTGCGTCGCGGAAGCCTCGCCGCGAATGTCGGAGACCAGGCCGCCATGAGCGCTCAGCCCGGCCGCAAGGCGCGGCACCATGAAGCGGGCAATTCCCAATGTGCGCGCCATCTCACCGATATGGCAGCCGATGGCACCGCCGCCGGCGACGAAATAGCTGTCGCGCGGATCGAGGCCTTCGTTGACCGTGATGTCCTCGATGGCGGCGATCATGTTCTCGTTACTGGTGACGTGGATCGCGTAGGCGGCCTCCTCGATAGAGAGATTAATGCGCTCGGCGATCGGCGATATGGCGGCGCGTGCCGCCTCCGGATCGAGGGTCACGCGCCCGCCGAGAAAATAGGCCGGGTCAAGTATCCCGAGGGTCAAATTGGCGTCGGTCACGGTCGGTTGATCGCCGCCCCGGCCATAACAGGCGGGGCCGGGAATGGCGCCGGCGCTCTTGGGCCCGACGCGCAGGAGCCCGCCGGGATCGACCCAAGCGATGCTGCCACCACCGGCCCCGACAGAGCGCACGTCGATCTTCGGCAACCCAAGCAGATCATCGTTGATCATCGCCTCCGTCGTGACGATCAAGCGGCCGGAGCGGATCGCCGAAACATCGAAGGTGGTTCCGCCCATGTCGATGACGACCATGTCAGGCTCATTACAGAGCATCTGCGCCGCCACCGGTGTCAGCGTCGGACCACTCATGATGCTGTAGATCGGGCGCCGTGCGATCTCCTCGACCGTCATCATGCCGCCGATACAATTCGCGACGAGCAGAGAGCCGGTGAATCCGGCGTCCCGTACGGCTCCCTCAACGCGTTCAAGATAAGCCGGCATGACACCGGTCAATGACGCATCGATCGCGGCGGAGATGGTGCGCCGGTATTCGCGCGGTATCGGATTGAGTTCGTGGCCGAGCGTCACCGGCACGTCCGGCCACAGGTCTTGGATGATTTCGCGCACCCGCCGCTCATGCGCCGGTGCGACGACGGACCACAATAAACTCACCGCGACGGCATCGACCGGACAAGATTGCAGATACTTGACCGCGTCGTGGACATCGGCCTCGTGCAGCGGAATCAGCTCGTTGCCGCGCGCATCGATTCGACCGCGCACCTCGCACGTGCGGTTACGCGGTACGAATGGCCTGGGAAAGTCGAGCTTCCAATCAAAGGCTCGCTTGCGCGGCGCCTCGCGCAGAGTCAAGACGTCCGGATGACCCTCGTTGCAGATCAGGCCGACCCGCGCCGTCCGGCCTTCGATAAGGGCGTTCGTCGAAACCGTGGTCCCGTGAACGATCGTGCCGGTCGCCGTAAGAAACGCGCCGAGATCAAGTTCCGAATCCTGTGCCGCCAATCTCAGCGAATCCATGAAGCCGCGCTCGAACGCCGGAGGCGTCGAGGCCGTCTTATGGATATCGAGGCCCCGTTCGCTCGCGACGACGCAGTCGGTAAACGTGCCGCCAATATCGATGCACACGGAATAGCGTGGCGCCAAACTGGTTTACCTTTCATTTTCTGCGCGGATGTTTCCGAAAATATAGCACGGAGCCCGGTTTGGCGGTTGTGCTGTCTATTGCCCCGACCGGTGAACAGAAATTCACCCGCCGTTGCGTACCGTAGTGTATTGTCGCACGCCATGCGGTTTGAGACAGGCTGCGGCCTTCGGCAGCTCACATGGATTCGGGCATGGACGAGGAATTGACAATCGCTCTACCGCGCATCGGCACCGATTAATATCCGCAAAGGACGGCGCTCATCCTCGTCTATTGCCAGAATTATTTTCTCGACTCGAAGGGCGCCTACGCCGCGATGAGCGAAGAGATCATGGAAGATCCGACGCCAGCATGACGGACGCAACGGCGGACAGTGCCGACCGACCCGCCATCGACTGGAAGGCTGCCGACTTTCTCGACGGCGATGCGCTTGATCGGGAACTGCGGCGCGTCTTCGGCGTGTGCCATGACTGCCGCCGCTGCGGCGATCTCTGCGACAGCTTCCCGCGGCTGTTCGACC
>CAJXFT010000065.1 GCA_913053235.1 uncultured Alphaproteobacteria bacterium | reverse complement strand
CGACATCGATGGCGACGATATCGGCGCCGTCGGCGGCGAGGGCGAGGGCGCAGGCTCTGCCGATGCCGTTGGCGGCGCCGCTGACCAGGGCGGTGCGCTCGCGGCGCTCGCTCATCGCCGGCAATCCCGCCGGTACCCGGCGCGGTTAATGAAAGACACGGCCGCCCTCCACCGCCAGCGCCGAGCCGGTGATCAGCGACGCTTCCTCGGAAAGCAGAAATGCCACCGCTGCGGCAACCTCCGAAGCGGCGCCGATGCGCTGCATGGCATAGCGCGATTTGACATCCTCGATCGAGACGCCGTCGCCGAGCGACTGGCGGAAAAGATCGGTATCGATGGCGCCGGGGCACACCGCATTGACGCGAATCCGGTGTTTGGCAAGATCCATCGCCAGTGCCTTGGTGGCCATGATCAGGCCGGCCTTGGAGGCGCAATATGCCACCCGATCGGGGATCGGCTTGAGGCCGGCGCCCGAGGCGATATTGACGATCGCCCCGCCGCCGCTCGCCTTCAATGGCTCGAGCGCGGCCTGGCAGACATGCATGGCGCCGTCCAGATTGACCGCCATCAGGCGCCGCCACGCCGCCCAGTCGGTCGCCTCGAACGGCTGATGAAGGTCGATGCCGGCGCAGTTGACGACGCCGTCGAGGCCGCCCAGCGCTTCGGCCGCCCGGCCCACCCCGGCGGCCACGGCGCCCTGGGCCGCGACGTCCATTTCGACGGCGCTCAGCGCGCCCAACGTCGTCAACGCGCTTGCGGTTTCTTCGAGGCGCCGGCGATCCTGATCGGCCAGGGCCACGGCGGCGCCCTCGCGCAAGGCCGCCTCGGCGCAGGCGCGGCCGATCCCGGCCGCCGCCCCGGTGACCAGGATTTTCCGATCCGGCAATCGGGCGGGCAAGACTCTAGGCCTGCATTTGCTTGAGCCGCGGGCGCAGGTCGTCGGCCGCCTGATCGCAGCGCGCGAACCAGATATTGTCGTGCGCGCCGATATGCTTGATCAAACCTTCGAGCGCGACGAGGCGCGACGGCCGGCCGATAATTTGCGGATGCAGGGCGAGAACGAACTCGCGGCCCTCCGCGTACAGCATGTCGAACTCGGCGCGCCAGGCTTCGAGCACCGCCGAGGGGGATTGCATGGTGCGGCCCGGCAGGGTGATCGAATAGTTGAAGAAGGGCGCGTCATCGAGCACCCAGTGGAACGGGAATTCAACGATGTCGCTCAACTCGCCGTCGATGCTGTGCAGATAGGGTGAATCGTCATCGAAATAATTCGACGAAAACCCGAAGCCGAATTCCTTCAGCAGCGACAGCGTCTGCGGCGAAAACTCCGCCGCCGGCGAGCGGTAGCCGCGCGGCGGCCCGCCGGTTGTCTGCTTGATGATGTCGAAGGCCTGCACCATCTCGTCGCGCTCTTCTTCCTCGCTCATGTTGACGATCCACTTGTGCGACCAACTGTGATGGGCGATTTCGTGGCCGCCGCCGAGGATCTGGTCGACCACTTGCGGGCGTTGTTCGATGACCAGGCCGGGAACGAAGAACGTCGCCGGGATGTCGTACCGGGCGAGCAGATCGAGCACGCGGCCGAGGCCCACTTTCCAGCCGTAAGCGCCCTGCGACAGGATGATCGGGCGTTCGGCGTTGGCCGGATCGCGCGATGTCCACATGGTCTCGGCGTCGAGGTCGAAGGTGAGTAATACGGGAAAGCCCTTGGCTGAAATATGCATGCGACATACCTGGATGGTTATTGAGCGGTCAGGCCGCGCCCGCGGCATGATGGCAGGCGGCATAATGGCCGATTTCGATCTTACGGTAGTCGGGCGCCTTTTGTGAGCAAATCTCCATCGCCATCCGGCAGCGCGTGCTGAACACGCAGCCCGGCGGCGGATTGGCGGGGCTCGGAATATCGCCTTCGAGAACGATGCGTTCGCGCGATTCCTCGACCTCGGGGTCGGGCACCGGCACCGCCGAGATCAGGGCCTGGGTATAGGGATGCTGCGGATCGTCGAAAATCTCGTCGCGCCCGGCGAGTTCCATGATCTTGCCGAGATACATCACCGCGATATGATCGCTGATGTGGCGCACCATGCTCAGGTCATGGGCGATGAAGAGATAGGTGATGTTGAACCGGTGCTGCAAATCCTCGAGTAAATTGACGATTTGCGCCTGGATCGAAACGTCGAGAGAGGCGATCGCCTCGTCGCAAACGATGAACTCCGGATTCAGCGCCAGGGCGCGCGCGATGCCGACGCGCTGGCGCTGGCCGCCGGAGAATTCGTGCGGATAGCGATTGCGGATACTGCTGTCGAGCCCGACCATATCGAGCAATTCGTCGACCCGGGCGCGCAGCTCTTTGCGGCTGTGACCGCCCGCGACCTCGAGCGGCTCGCTGATGATGCCGTGCACCGGGATGCGCGGGTTGAGCGAGGCGTAAGGGTCCTGGAAGATCATCTGGGTGCGCCGGCGGGCGCGGCGCAACTGCTTTCCCTTGAGCCGGCGGAAATCCTCGCCGTCGAGGATGATCTCGCCGGCGTCCGATTCGAGGAGCCTGAGGAGGGCGCGCCCGACCGTCGTCTTGCCGCTGCCGCTTTCGCCGACCAGGCCGAGCGTCTCGCCCTTGTGGATCTCGAAGGTGACGTCGTCGACCGCCTTGATGTCGCCGATCTTGCGCGCGAAAACGATGCCCCGCCGGATCGGAAAATATTTTTTCAGCCGGCGGACTTCGACCATGACCGGGCGTTCAGGCATGGCTTTCACCAGCGCCGGTTTCGCCTGAAGCAACATGGCGCCAATGCCAGCAGCGCACCATATGGCCATCTTGGTCTGACGCTTCGGCGTCCGGCATTTCCGCGCGACACCTGTCGTCGCCGTGGCGGCAGCGCGGCGCAAACGGGCACCCCGTTCCGAGCCGCGCCAAATTGGGCGGCCGGCCGGGGATCGGTTTGAGCTTGCCGGCGGTTTTGCGGTCGAGGCGCGGCACCGATTCCAAGAGGCCGGCGGTGTAGGGGTGACGCGGGCGCGCATAGATGTCCTTCACCAAACCGCGCTCGACGATATAGCCGGCATACATCACGTTCACCCGATCGGCGAGGCCGGCGATGATGCCGAGATCGTGCGAGATCCACATCACGGTGAGGTCCAACTCCACCTGCAAGCGCTTGATCAGCTCGATGATCTGGGCCTGGATGGTAACGTCGAGCGCCGTGGTCGGCTCATCGGCGATGATCAGTTTCGGATCGCAGGCCAACGCCATCGCGATCATCACCCGCTGGCGCATGCCGCCCGACAATTCATGCGGGTAGCTTCGAAGACGCTGCCTGGCGTCGGGGATGCCGACCAGATCGAGCAATTCCGCGGCGCGGGAAGTCGCCGCCCTTTGCGATATATCAAGATGCCGACGCAGCGTTTCCCTGATCTGGAAACCGGCCGTGTAGACCGGATTGAGGGAAGAAATCGGATCCTGAAAAATCATCGCGATCTGCTTGCCGCGCACGCGCCGCATGTTGGCGCCCTTGAGGGTCAGCAAATCGCTCTCGCGAAACCAGATTTCGCCTGTTTCGATGCGCCCGTGGGGTGCCGGAACGAGCTGCATGATGGCGAGCGCGTGAACGCTCTTGCCCGAGCCGCTCTCGCCGACGACGCCGAGAATCTCGCCTTCCTCCATGCTGTAGGAAACCCCGGTGACGGCGTCGACGCGCCCGTCCTCGGTGGCGAAGCGGACGGTGAGGTCCCTGATGTCGAGGAGCGCCGCCATTCCGGATCGTCAGCCGCCAATCCGCCGGCCGGCGCGGCTTCGTCGCCGGACGGGATCGGTCATGGCCGGGCTTTCGTCTTCACCATAGCGCCGCCATCTTGATCGGCGCCGGGCGGAAACGCCACTCATATTATGAGCGGCAAGCGGCGCGCATTCGATTGCTCTCCGGGCCCTGCTTTTGGCGCGCTTTTGATCGAGCGCCATGGTATGTTGGCGCGGGTTCGTTCTAAGCTGACGCCTTATGCAAATCCAGGCGTAAAAAAAGAACCTCATTTCGAGTGAGACAACAGGGAGGTATGAACCATGAACATGGGAAAATATTTTAGACGCTTGATCGCGGTCGTCCTTTTGGCCGCTATCGGATCTCTCGGCGCGCTCGTCTCGCCGGCCAGCGCGGACGAGCAGTGCCCGGTCAGGGGCGGGATATTCACCATCCCGTTCCAGGTCGAACCGGGAAATCTGACGCCGGGCGCGACCGCGCAATATCCGCCGAGTTTGATCTTCGGCGAAATCTACGACACCTTGCTGATCCTCGACCGCGACGGCAATTTACTGCCCGGACTGGCGGCCAGTTACGAAGTTTCCGCCGACAATCTGTCGGTCACTTTTTCGCTGCGCCAGGGCGTCATGTTTCATCACGGGCGGGAATTCGAGGCGAAAGACGTCGTCTTTACTTTCCAACGCCTGCTCGATCCCGAATTCCACTCGCCCTGGGCGGCGCAGTTCGCGCCGGTCAAAAACATCGAGGCGGTCGATAAATACACCGTGCGGATGGATTTCGATGAGCCCTTCGCACCCATTCTGAGCCTCGTCTCGACCGCCTGGTACACCGCCATCGTGCCCTATGATTTCGCGGTCGAGAACAATCTCAGCGAAAAGGCGTCGGGGACCGGCCCGTTCAAGCTGGTCGAATACGTGCCCGACGATCATGTCACGCTGGAGGCCAATCCGAATTATTGGGATACCGGATATCCCTGCATCGACGGCGTGCGCTTCGACATGATGCCCGATCCGCAAACCCAGATTTCGGCGTTTCGCCAGGGCAATGCGGATATCGTCATCCTGCAGGACCCGAAACTCATACCGATCCTGCAGAATGTCGAAGGCGTCAGCCTGATCAAGCCCGCCGGTGCGGTCAACGAATCAGGCCTCGGCATCAATACCGCCGAGGGCCCGACGGCCGACGTGCGGGTGCGGCGCGCCTTGAGCCTCGGCACCGACCGCCAGGGGATGATCGACACGGTGCTGTTCGGCTATGGCCAGATCGGCACCAAAATCTCCTGCGGCAAGGTTCCCTACGGCTGGTGCGACGGCGTCGATCCGCCGCTGCCGTATCATGCCTATGACCCGGAGAAGGCAAAGGCGCTGCTCGCCGAAGCCGGATTTGCCGACGGCCTCGACCTGACGATTCAGGTCAGCCTGCCGCTCGACATCCAGACCGCCGAAATTTTGCAGGAGCAGTGGCAGAAGATCGGCGTCAACCTCACCGTCGAGCAGATCGCCGACTTCAACCAGCAGCTCGACAACTACATCAACGTCAAACACCAGCTCTCGATCGTCTCGCTGGTGTGGCAACCCGACCCGCACGCGGATGTCTATCAGATCTACTATTCGACCTCGCCGATCAACCTCGGCAAGTTCGTTGACGCCAAGCTCGATGGCCTGCTCAACGCCGGCAAGAGCGAGCTCGACGTCGACAAGCGGGTACAGATCTACAAGGACGTCCAGACCCTGGTCGCCGATCAGGTCTATATGCTCTACCCGTTCACCAAGCCGGTGAACTGGCAGTATGTGCGCGACTATGTGAAGAACTATCAGGCCATGCCGAGCGGCACCTATTTTCATCTGCGCCGCCTGTGGCTGGACAAATAAGCGCGCCGTCATAGGGCGTTGTTGTCGCGGTTGGGCGCGCCGGGTCGCACATCCCGGCGCGCCGGCCGCGCGCACGGGGCAAGCCGCCGGTTTGACGCCGCCCGAACCCCGCTTCATGCGCCGGGAAATTCATTGCGATGCCTAGATATATCCTCAGGCGGCTGCTGCTGTTGATCCCCGTCATTCTCGGCGTCAGCTTCCTCACCTTCATTCTGATGCGCATCATTCCCGGCGATATCGTCACCAACATGATGGGCGTCTCCGCCGCCAACAATGCCGAGGTGCGCCTCAAGGTGTTGGCCGAGCTCGGCCTCGATCGACCGATTTTGGAACAATATGTGTGGTGGCTGGGGCGTATCTTCCAAGGTGATTTCGGCTATTCATTCATCCATGGCGGGCCGGTCATCGAACAGATCCTGCTGCGCCTGCCGATCACCCTGCAGCTCGGCGTGATGTCGATGATGATCGCAATTCTGATGGGGGTTCCGCTCGGCGTGTTGAGCGCCGTCAAGCGCGGCACGGCGATTGATTTCTCGTCGCGCCTGTTCTCGCTGCTCGGCATATCGACGCCGAATTTCTTTACCGGAACCCTGATCGTGGTATTCGGCGCGATCTATTTTCCGAGCATCGCGACGCTCGGCTATGTGCCGTTCTTCGAGGACCCCCTGGCCAGCGTCTCGCGCATGATATGGCCGGCCCTGGCGCTGGGTCTTGGCGTCGGCGCCATCATCCTGCGCTACACGCGCTCGAGCGTATTGGAAGTTCTGGGCGAGGATTACGTGCGCACGGCGCGCGCCAAGGGGCTTTCCGAAACCGCCGTCCTGTTCGTCCATGCGCTCAAAAGCGCGCTCATCCCGATCATTACGGCGATCGGAATCTGGTCGGCCTATCTGGTCAGCGGCGCCGTCATACTGGAAGAGGTCTTCGCCATTCCCGGGCTTGGCCGGCTGGTGCTGAGCGCCATCGAAAACCGCGACTATCCGATTATTCAGGGAACCGTCCTGTTCCTCTCGCTCGGCGTTGCGCTGGTGATTCTGGTGGCCG
This sequence comes from uncultured Alphaproteobacteria bacterium, assembly GCA_913053235.1. Lineage (GTDB taxonomy): Bacteria > Pseudomonadota > Alphaproteobacteria > UBA828 > UBA828 > PTKB01. Next base: position 10,479 of record CAJXFT010000065.1, on the reverse strand, counting down.
ATCTGCTGGTCGCCTTCGTCGATCCCCGCGTCAAGCTGGCCTGACGGTGAGCCGGCGGAAAATGATGAATCGCCCTGGCGCCTGTCAATATTTTTCACTCATGGTCGTGCCGTGAGCGCGCCGGCTTTTGATTCGCCCGTCGCGAAATCCGCCGGTGCCAGTTTTTTGCGCCATGTGCTGCGCGACCCGGCGACGCTGTCGGGCTTGCTGATCGCCTCGATCCTGGTCCTGGTGGCGATCTTCGCGCCCTATATCGCCCCTTACGGCGCCAACCAGCAAACCGGCGCCATGCTGGCGACGCCGAGCTGGGAGCATCCCTTCGGCACCAATTTTCAAGGAAGGGATTTGTTCAGCCGCGTCATCCTCGGCAGCCGCAACTCTTTGAGCGTCGCCTTCCCTTCGGTGATGCTGGCCGTCGCCATCGGTCTGCCGATCGGTTTGCTGGTCGGCTATATCGGCGGACGCGTCGACAGTTTCTTCCTGCGCATCTTCGACATTCTGTTTGCCCTGCCGGCGATACTGTTCGCCATCGCGCTGGTCGCCTATCTCGGGCCGAGCCTGCGCAATTTGATCCTGACCATCGCCATACTCTATATCCCGCGCGTCGCCATGGTCACACGCGGGCCGACATTATCGGTCAAGACGCGCGAGTTCGTGCTGGCGGCGACGAGTTTCGGTTCCGGTTCGGCGCGCATCCTGCGCAAGCATATCCTGCCCAACATCATGGCGCCGGTGTTGGTTGAATCCTCGCTTCTGCTATCGGAGGCCTTGCTCACCGAGGCGGCCTTAAGTTTCCTCGGCCTTGGCGTCCAGCCACCGAATCCGAGTTGGGGCGTCGATTTGGGCAAGGGCCGTCAGTTCATGGAGCTCGGCGCCCATCAGGTTATCTTTCCCGGCCTGACAATCATGATTGCCGTGCTCGGATTTAATTTGCTAGGGGATGGTTTGCGCGATTATTTTGACCCGCGCATCCGCAAACAGAGATAAAGTCGGGCTCCCAGTTTCGACCGCAGCGAAAGGCAAGCGGCCATGAAAAAGCTAAAAATCGCAGCCATTCAAGCAGTATCTATCGCCGCCAGTTGGGACCAAAGATGGCGCGGCGCCGACGTGCCGCACGCGCTCGATTTGTTGCGCCGGGCCGCCGCCAAGGGCGCCGACATCGCCTGTTTCCCGGAACTCTATCCGCTGGTCGGAAGGGAGGAACTGCGCGCCGAGGCCAAGCAGCTCGGCATCTATGTGATTGCCGGCCTGGCCGAGGGTGCGCGCGAGCGCTGGTACAATACAAGCACCATCATCTCGGCCGAGGGCGAGCTTATCGGCGCCCAGGCCAAGAATTATCCGACCGCCACCGAAATCGAGATGGGCGTTGTCGCCGGTGACAGGTTTGAAGTGTTCGAAACCGATATCGGCCGATTCGGCATCGTTATCTGCGCCGATTTCGCCTTTTTCAACGACGGCGTCGAGGCCAGTAAACGCCAGCAAGCCGATATCATTTTCAATCCGTCGCTATGGTTCGCCTTATGCGAGGCCTATCCGCACACCGTCATCGGCCGCCATTTGGAGTATTCGGTGCCGGTGTTCGGCGTCAATTTGGGCCGCCCGGCCGATTCCGGCGAAGATTCGTCGTTTGCGCCGGCCGGCGGCTTTACCACGGTCTGCGTGCCGCCTCCGGTGAGCGATATGGATCTGCTGTGGGATTGGTTCCGCACCAAACCGGGCGGCATCGATTCGACCAAAGGCTTCGTGTATACGCTCGGGCGCAACGAAGAGATCCTGGTCGTCGATGTCGATATCGACGCGGTACGAAGTTTTCCCGGCTATTTCTCGACCCGCCAGCCGGAGCGCGGCGCCAAAGCCGGCGTCGGGTGACGGAATAGATGCATTGGTTCACATTGCCGATATTGCCAAGCTGCTTTCATGCGGCAGGAAATGCCTCAGCCAATCACGCCCATGCCTTTGATTTAATTGGCCGCGGGGGCACGCAGCCAGCGTTATTTGCGGCTCAATGAAGTTTGGCTTTGAAGGCGGTGCTCACAGGTTCGAATACTCTCGGATGGGCCATAATATTAATGAGCTGGCTGATTAATCGCTGGGTGGCGGAAATATTGATAGATTATGATTTCGCGATAACGGAAAGAAATCGCACTGGTTTTTTTATGATTTTTTCGGGACCGTGCGCCGCCTCGGCGTTAAAGAAAAGCGAATCTCCTGTCCCCAACGAATAAATAACGCTCTCATAATTATATTCCATGTGGCCCTCAAGCATATACAGAAGAAAGGCTCCGGTATGAGAGCGAGGTGCCGGTACCTCGTTTATAGTGGTAATGCTGGACTCGAGAGAAGCTCCTCCAAGGATTTTGCGGCCCAGCAATTTGTTCGCAAGCGCCGCGCTGGAGCCACGCCGGTAAATATTCACGCCGCCGCCGGCAGGCACGAATATCGCATTGTTGCGATTTTCGTCTTTGCAAAAGAGAGCCGGCACCGAGACATCGAGAGCTGTTGCCAGGCGCTTCAACGTATTCAATGAGGGAGACATGAGTCCGTTCTCAATTTTGGAGAGGGAACCGGAAGACAGACCAGCCAGTTCGGTAAGTTCAACCACGGTCAAGTCATGTTGTTTTCTGATGTTGCGAATTTCGCGCCCAAGACATTTCACGAGATTGCCGTCGCTCGTGGAAGCGTGATCGTCATCGCCAAACTTGAACGGACCAATTGGCCGAACCGCTTGCTTCATTGCCTGATCCCGAGCACCTGATCTATCGACATCACAGTCAAAACCTCCGGGCTCTAACCGGCAACCTCCCAAATAGGGGAGCATGCCAATGATCCCCAAATGTGATGTTGTGTGTTGGCGCGCTGGCGCCAAATGCCATGTGCGATCGAACCGTCGTTGAGAATCGATGAGGCATTCGGCCTCTTAAACAAAAAGGAGCGACAGTCTCCCGCCAGCGGGATCGTATTGATGCGATGGGGTCGATTCTCTTACTCGGATTGCTGATTGGCATGAAACACGCGGTTGAGGCGGATCATGTCGCGGCGGTGGCGTCGCTGGCGGGCCGCAACCGCGGCCTTGGCGATGCACTCCGCATGGGCCTCGCCTGGGGCCTCGGCCATACGCTGGCGCTGTTCGCCGTCGGCGCGATCGTTTTGTCCCTGGATACGGTTCTGCCCGAGCGTATCGCGCTCATCCTCGAATTTGCTGTCGGCATCATGCTGGTGTGGCTTGGGCTCGATGTCATGCGCCGCCTGATCAAGGCGCGCATTCATTTTCATGCCCACCGGCACAGCGACGGCACGCAGCATTTTCATGCCCATTCGCACGCCAACGAGGGCGCCCATAACGGCCTGCGCCATGAACATGAGCATCGCCGTGCCATACCGCTGCGCGCCCTTGCCGTCGGCCTGATGCACGGCATGGCCGGCTCGGCGGCGCTCATTCTGCTGACACTCGGCGAGATCGATTCCCTGTGGATGGCGCTCGCCTATATGGCGCTTTTCGGGCTCGGTTCCATGCTCGGCATGGCGGCGCTCTCGATCATCATTGCCGTGCCGCTTCAGCGCATGGCCAGGCATCTCACCTGGGCGCACAGCTCGCTCAACGCCTTGGTCGGCTTGCTCACTATCGGCATCGGCGCCTGGGTCATTTACAATGCCGGCATCGCCGACGGCCTGTTGACGCTCTAAGCAACTACGCTTTGATCAGGTGGCGATTGCCAAGTAGCGTTTTGCCACTTCGGGTTCCTTAATCTCATCGGCCGTAAGCTCGGCGATAATTTTTCCCTTGTCCATCACGATGCAGCGGTCGGCGACCGCATGGATGAGTTCCAGATTTTGTTCGACGATGACAACGGTAAGCCCTTCTTCATGGCGCAGTCGCTGAATGATGCGGCCGATCTCTTGAACAATGTTGGGCTGAATTCCTTCTGAAGGTTCATCAAGCAGTATCAGCTCCGGGTGGCCGGCCAAAATGCGCCCGAACGCGAGTTGTTGTTGTTCGCCGCCGCTCAAAGACCCGGCCTTCTGGGACAGGCGTTCCTCCAGAATAGGAAAAAATTGAAACACCCGCCGACGATTGGTCGCGCCAATTCCGCCGACCCGCTCCCCCATGACCAAATTATCGCCAACGGAAAGTCGGGTAAAGAGTCCGCGCCCTTGCGGCACGTAACCGATGCCGAGACGGGCGCGGCGCGACGCATGCATGCGGGAAATGTCTTGGTCTCTAAACTCGATTGTTCCGTGCAAGGTGCCGAGCAAGCCCACAAGGGTCTTCATGAGCGTCGTCTTGCCAACACCGTTGCGCCCGATAACCGCCAAGATTTCGCCTTCGCCCACGGACATGGTTACGTCCTGAACGATGCGCACTCTGCCGTAACCGGAATAGAGATTTGATACATTTAGCGGCATCGATTTCCCCGTTACATGGTGCCGAGATAAATTCGATGAACATCTTCGTTTTGTTCTATTTCGCCGAACGAAGCCTGTGCGAAAAGCTTGCCATAGTGCAAAACGGATGTTCGAGAATCCAAGTTGCGAATAAACGCCATGTCGTGCTCGATAACCACAATGGTGGTGCCGCCGGCGTTCAGGTCTTTCACGATTCTTGCGGTTTCAGACACCTCTTCCGGCGACATGCCCGCGGTCGGCTCATCCAACAGAAGCACCTCGGGTCGCACCGCCATGGACATGCCGATGGCCAGCCACTGCTGTTGCCCGTGCGACAGGTTGCTCACGAGTTTCTCCTCGGTGCCGGCCAAATGCAATTGCTCCAACAGGTGCGCGGCTTGCTCTGGAATTTGTTTCGGCCGGTGGTGGCGCCTGAGAGGAATGAAAAGATTCTGAAATACCGTGAGCTCCTGATAGACCTCCATCGCCTGAAACTTGATCGCAAGTCCGAGACGTGCACGCTCGAACGGCTTCAGGCGGGTCACGTTCCGGCCCTGATAAAAAATCGTTCCGGCGGAGGGCCGCTGTATACCCATGACCAACTTAAACAATGTGCTCTTGCCCGCGCCATTGGGACCGATTATGCAATGCAGTTCGCCAGGGTATATCGACATGTCGAGTCCGGCGACGGCGCGGACCCCGCCAAAATTCTTTACCAGATCGCGAACCTCAATGATTGGTGTGTCGGTTTCGCCAGGCATGCGGCTCACGGCTTTCTAATTTCAGGCGCTTTCGCGCCTTCAGCTTGTGCGCGGTTCGTGCGCAGGCGCTCAATAACATCGGAAATCGTCGTCACAACCCCGGTCGGCGCCAACAGCATTACGGAAACCAATATCGCTCCCATGACAAGGAGTGCGTATTCACCCTCGGAGGCGAGCCTCAGGGACACCCATTCGAGCACCAGAGCACCGATCAATGCGGCGCTCAGATCCTTCCGCCCGCCGACGGCCACCCAAATCACCACCAGGATGTTTTGCGCGACACCGAACCCGTCGGGATGGATATATGTTCCCCACGCCGTATAGAGGGTGCCGGCGAGACCGGCAATTGCAGCCGATATGCAAAACACGCTGAGTTGGATCCGCCTCACATCGTAGCCGAAGGTCTCGGTTCGCTCCGGATCCTCCCGGCAACCGACCAGGAAATAACCATAGCTGGAATTGACCAGACAGCGCAGGCCCAAATAGACCGCAACAAGCAGGCCGAGCGTCAAATAGTAAAACGATACACTGCGGCCATCGAATTCCTGGATCGTCTGACCGAAGCCGAAGATGAGGCTGGGCAGAAGCGGGTCGTCCGGAGAATCCGGCCGCAGGCCATTCATACCACCCAGATAGGCGGCACCGATGGTGTAGTCGGGATCAGCCGTCTGGCGCATGAAGGTGCCGATCACCAGGGAAATGACGAGCATGAGAATGGCGATATAGACGCCGCGCAAGCGGGCATAAAACATGATCCCGCCGACAATCGCGGCAAATACCACCGGGATGATAATGCCGGCGATAAATGCGATGTCGGTATTGCCGTGCGCGTTCAAGAGATTGATCGCCACCACGCCATAGGCGTAACCGCCGACGCCGAAGAACGCCGCCTGGCCGAGGCTGAGAACGCCGCAATATCCCCATATCAGGCACAGGCTGAGAGCCATGAATCCCGAGATGAGAAAATTGCTGAAATTGATGATCTGATAGCGCGAGAGGAACTCCGGACCGAGCGCCAAGGCCGCGACGATAGCCAGAAATCCGAGCCAAAACGGCAATCCGCGGCCCATCGTTTGGGGGCCGTTGAGGAGCCCCAAATACTTATCGAGTGCGCTGCCCTTGCTATTCACGACCGCTCGCCCTCTCGGTTCGAATTTTTCGGCGCTCGAGATATTCCGAGATGCCGCGCGGCAGAACGAGCAGGATAATCAACGCCGTACCCATCATGCCGAGATAACCGACATAGACGTTGACCAAATTGTTGACCAACGTCTGAGAACCGGCCAGGGCCAAGACACTGGCCAATAGGCCGGTGATAACATTGGCGCCACCGCCGACGACGACCGTGATAAAGGCGAGCGGGGTATAATTGATGCCGAAGAAAGGCGATATGGTTGCCGTCAACGCGAACATTCCGCCGGCGATTCCGCCCAATGCCGAGCCCAGTCCGAACGTCAGCGCATAGACATGTCGCGTGTTCACGCCCAGCGCATCCGCCATCTCGGGATCTTCCATTGTGGCGCGCGCATGCGTGCCAAAGCGCGTAAAGGTGAATACGGCCCACACGCCGGCGATCATCGCCATTGAAATACCGAACAACACCAATCGATAAATACCAAAGGTTTGCTCGTCGATTGGGAAGTTTCCGAAGGGGGTCGGTATGTTGAGGATCGAGGGCCCGAAAATCAGAAGGAAGCCCTGGCTGAACATTAAACTGAGGCCCCATGTCACGACCAGCGAGGAGAGCAGTTGCTTGTAGAAAAAGCGGATGACCAGGCGTTCCAATATGATCCCGGCAATACCGGCTCCAACGCCGGCCAAAAGAATCGCGATCGGTGCCGGCACGCCGGCGTAATAAGTGAATGCCGTGATGTAGGCGCCGATCATCATCAACTCGCCATGGGCCATGTTGATGACCCCCATCATGCCGAAAATGATGATCAGCCCGGAGGCCGCCAGTATCAGAAATCCAATATTATCAAGATATTGATAGATATAACCAAAAATTAGAGCGAACTCTTCCATGACCTATACCAAAATGTGGAGGTCTCCGGGAACAGAGGCTTGAATGTACCCGTTCCGGGACGAGGCCGCCAGCATAAGCAGGACGAACGGCCGGCAATTTACCGACCGCTCGCACCGACTTATTTTGTTGTTGTCCGCCGTATTAATTTCCTTCGAAGAAACCGGCCCATTCGGGATTGTCCGGCGGCAGGAACTGCCGGCCGGGCGCCTTCTCTCGCATGTTTACGCCGATGTTCCTGAGGAATGTCGGCTCGGTGAACCCGAGGTCCTCGATGAAGGACAGGCTGTGATCATCATTGACGCGGAACAGATAGGAATTCATCGCGCCATGATGTTGATCACCGCGCATAATCCACGGACCGCCCGGCGCCTCCGGCACTTCGATGTCGCTCTCGAGAGCCGCAATCACCGCTTCGGTTTCGGTCGTCCCGGCTTTTGCCCAGGCACCGGCCATCGCCTTCACCGCGACATAGCCGTATCCGGCATGCTCGTTGGCATAGATCATTTCCGGGAACATGGCGCGCAGTTTCTCCACGAACGCCTTGCTGTTGGCATGGGGTACGTCCTCGATATAACCCGGCGTAACGTGCATATTGGCCAGAGTTGGCGCGGCAAAGCGCTTGTGCTCGTAGCCGTCGGCAATCGTCACGTTCGACCATGTCGGCGTACTCAGACCGCCAGCCTGCGCTTGCGGGTAAAACTGTACCTGCTCGGCGCCGACGAGACAGTGAACCTGAAAATCCGGTCCGACTTTCTGAATCTTGGAGATCGTCGCCTGCCACTGTGAAACGCCGAAGGGGAAATATTCCTCAAATTCGACGCTGCCGCCATAGAGGCCCGCCGCCGTTCTGGTCCACGCCCCAATGGCTCGGCAGAAATTATAGTCCGCGCCGATGTAAATGAGCCGTGGGCCGAAATTTTCGATCATCCATTTGATACCCGGCAGTACCTGTTGCTCGGGCGTCGGCCCGGAAAAGAAGGAATAATGGTCGGCAATGCCGCCTTCACCCTGATTGTTGTGCCAAAAAATGACCTTGTTTCGCACCACCTCACGGCGCGCGGCTTCGCGCTCGGCTCCGGTATAGGCGGCCATGACGACGTCGGCCTCGTCATCGAAAATGCACCTCTGCGAAAGTTCTTGATAGCGCTTTACTTGAGATTGCCCGTCATAGGTAATCAGATTGATCATTTTCATTTCGCCGTCGACCATGATGCCGCCGGCGTCGTTTACTTCCTTGACCGCCAATCGGTAACCGTAGGTTTTTGGTGTCGCCATGATCGAAAAGTCACCCGACAGATCATCGATCGTGCACAACACAATATCTTCTTTTGCCTCCGCCGAATTCACACCGATCAAGGCGCTCAAGATAAGCGCCGCGAATAGTGTGTAGGCGAACGTCGCAATTTTGGGTTTGAATATCCCGCGTCGCATGATTGTTCTCCTTACTCGTGCTGCCTCCCAGAATTCGTTCGGTCCCGACGCGTTCCGGAAATAATGAGACAATAAGTGTTTCGGAACACTGCCGGTTCTGCCAAAGGCCGTGCTCGACACCCGCCAGTTTATCGCCGGCGCCTTCGCAACTCGCACATTCTTAGGCTGGCGTGACGGTAGACGTTGCCCGAGAGGCGGGGTAGCCCCCGAATAGGGGCTCCCAAAAAGGGTAGGGCCTCTATTTAGACGCGGCCAACGATCGTCTCGAAGGCTTTCTCGAACGATCAATCCGCGGTTAGCCGTGGCTCTGAAAAAATCAAGCAGTTATCGTTGTTAGTGAGGGTGCAACATGCCGAAATGTGCAGCTTTTGCAATCGCATGGGCCATATTGGCGGCGCCCAGTTTTTGTTTGGCGTTCTTGAGATGGAGACGCACGGTTTCGACCGAGCGGTCCAGAATTTTGCTGATTTCCCACGCCGTCTTGCCGCCCGCGGCCCATCTCAGGCATTCGAGTTCGCGTGGGCTAAGGCGGACCGGAGGCGGTCCTTCGACCTGGTGCTCGAAACCCTTCTCGTGAACCATGTCGTTAAAATGGTGGGTGAGATGAAACATCACATCGCGCGTATCGTTCGCCAGCTGCCGCCAATCGCTGCGGGTGTCATCAAGAATAGCGCTCACCACCGCAAAACGGCCGCCGGGAAGATGAACCGGAATTGTCATGCCTCGGCTCAGGCCTATATCGGCAAGATAGTGCCATGCATCGCGTTCCAGGAAGTTCAATGTCTCCGGGTTTTGGACTTCAGCCCAGTCGAACGGGAGGGTTCCCCTGAAGCAGGCATGATAATATGGGTCGTGCTCCATGAACTGCTGCCAACCGCCTTCCCAACCGCTGGGAAAATTCCGCACGTTTAGCTTAAGCGGAAGCCACTTCCCGTCCGGAAGTCTCGGCGCCACATTTTGGTAAGCATACAGAACCTGGGTGTAGCCCAGCTCCCAGGTGATATTCGCCAATCTGTCGAGGCCATCGTCAAAGCTTGCCGCCTTGTAAATTTCGGCAACATAGCTCCGAGTTCTCCCGTCCGATAACGTAGCCATTGCGCTCACAGTCTCCGGCGCACAGCCGATTTTTCTTTTTCTCGCTGACTATCTCTTGCAGCAATTCTCCCGAACGCCCAATAGTATGTTCAAGCGCCCCGAAAATAGCAATATTTCCGGTTGGGCTATCCAATTCGGCCAAAATCGTCACGGCCGTCACCGTGCCTCGTCGATCGCCCTCCATGGCGAGTACATCTGAATTACCGCGCCCGGAGCGGCATATTTCCCGACCCTACCCTTTTTAGGAGCCCCTTTTCGGGGGCTGTTCAACATAGTCGGATCAGCGTCATAAATCTCAGTGATAGATGGCACACGGCCGAATTATAAATTGGAGAATTCCGCCTCCCGACCGTCCGGGCAGGCAATGGCGGGGCGAAACACACAAATTCGCGATTTCGACCGCCTAGACATAGGAGTGCCCTCATGCATTTGACGGTTCGCGAGGAAGAGCGAATTCAGTTATGGGCTGCAGCCGAAATGGCGCGCCGGCGGCTTGAACGCGGCGTCAAGCTCAACTACCCGGAAACAGTGGCGCTGATCTGCGACGAAATATTGGAGCGCGCGCGCGAGGGCTGCATTCCCATGCTGACAGACATGATGGAATACGGCGCCACGATCATTAAGAAGGCCGACGTCATGGAAGGTGTGGCGGATATGTTGACGGTCGTCCAGGTCGAGGCCGTCTTTCCGGACGGCACCAAGCTTGTCACCGTGATGAACCCGGTTCGCTAGTAGACAACGGAGACAATATCCTATGGCTGCAAAAGCAAGTTGGTCACCGCC
>CAJXFT010000064.1 GCA_913053235.1 uncultured Alphaproteobacteria bacterium | reverse complement strand
AGCCGAAAACCTTGGCAAGCCGTCCCTATGAGTCATTATCACCGCTTCTTGGTATTAGGCTTCGAGGCGCTCGATTTCCTCGCCGTCGCCGTCGAAGCAGACGCAGGCGAGCGGCCCGCCGAAGCCGCATCCGGCATCGATGCTGGCGCTGAACGGGCCGATCCGGATGCCGCAATGCTCGGGTTCGAAGCCGCGCACGATCTTGCGGTAACCGGCATAGGGTGCGTCCATATCGGCGAAATTGTCGCTGCTCCACCAGAAGGCGTCGCCCTGGGCGTCGAGAGGCCGCTCCCTGTCGATGCCGGCATGGACGAAGAGAAGCGCGCCGTCCTCGGTAAAGGCGGCGCGGCGCAGGCTCGACATGAGCTCGACATGGCCGCCGCGATCCTGCATGCGCTGGCGCAATTCGTTGGTCCAGCGGGCCAGCTCGAGGGCGCCGGAGCGGGCCCGGCGAAGCGCCGTTTCGCCGTCGCCGCCATAGCAGGCGAGCGTCGCCTCCAAGCCCTGCTCGAGCATCCAGGTCAACACTTCGGCGGGGCCGACGGCAAGCTGGAGCTGCAGCAGTTTATGCCACATTTCCTCTTGCTGGCCGCGCAGGTAAGCGATGTCGCAGGCAAACACGCCCGGCGCCGCCATGAACTGCCGGCGAAAGCGCAGCAACGCGTCGATCGTGGCGCCGACCGCGGCGCCGTGACCCATGTAATTTCCGAGATAGACCAGGCGGTCGCCTTCGCGGAGGCGTTCCCCCAGCATTTCGTGCAAGGCTTCAAGGCGTTCCGCCTCGCCGTGAATGGCGGCCACCGCCCACACGCGCCGCGCCCGGCGCAAGGTGGCGAACTTGTCGCGATCCGCCGCCCCTGCCATCACATTACTCCCGCTTCGTCAGGCGGCTCTGAGGACGTTCTCCAGCTTCTCCGCCGCCTGCTCGGTGTCGGTATTTTCCACCGCCGCGAATTCGCGCGCCAAACGCTCGAGCGCCGCCTCGTACATTTGGCGCTCGCTATAGGACTGGTCGGGCTGGCCCTCGTCGCGGTGCAGGTCGCGCACCACTTCGGCAATCGATACCGGATCGCCGGAATTGAGCTTGGCGTCATATTCCTGGGCGCGCCGGCTCCACATGACGCGGCGCGTGCGCGCCCGGCCTTTGAGGGTGGAGATGGCCTGCTCCATTTTCTGCTGCGAGCTCAGTTTGCGCATGCCCGAGCTGTTGGCCTTGTCGATCGGTACGCGGAGCGTCATTTTTTCCTTGTTGAACACGACGACGAAGACGCGGAGCGATATATCGCCGATTTCATGCGTCTCGATGGCGGTGATCTGGCCGACGCCGTGCGACGGGTAAACCACATGATCCGCGACCGCGAAGCCGTGCAGATTCTCGGCCTTCGGCTTCGGCTTCGGCTTTGCCACGGTGCTTCTTGCGGGAGTACTCCTTGCGGGAGTGCTCTTCGCCGGGGCGGCTTTCACCGCCGCCTTTTTTCTGCTTTTTGCCGGCTTCGCCGTATCTATCGCCTTCGCCGTGGCTTTGGCCTTGGCCGGCTCTTTCAGCGTGGCTTTGGCCTTCGCCGGCGCTGGTTTTTTGGCCGGCGCGGCGGGTTTCGCCCTGGCGGCCGTTTTCGCCTTGGCCTGGGCGCTGGCGCCGGCCTTGTTCTTGACCGCGGCCGGGCGCGCCTTGGGCTTGGCGGCGCTCTTTTTTGCCGCTACCGGAGTTTTCGGTCTAGTTGAGGATTTCTTTGCCGACTTACTTGCCCTTGCCGCGGTGGGTTTTGCAGTTGCCATAGCGTATTTTACCGTTTTCCAAGTTGCGCATATTCGCCGCGGTTCCGTAGCGGCCGATAGCGCGGCCAAACGTCACTCACAAGGCGGGTTCCGGGTGCGTTTCGCCGGATGGTTAATTGGCGCCGTGCCAATAAGAAATGGGTGGGGATGCCCCACCCATTGGCTCGAAGGTCTCCAGACCATATCACAAAACGGCCTTTAAATACAGTGCCCAAGTGCAATACCCTGCGCCGTCGATGCAACAACGGCATGAAACGACTCGGGATTTGGCGATTTGTTCCTTATATATCTGTGCTTTGGTCCTGTTAAGTTCCCTCGCCCGGCTTTTCGGAAAAGTATTTTTCGAACTTTCCTTCCTCATCCTTGAAATCGTCGGCATCCGCCGGAGGTTCGCCCTTGCGCGTTATATTGGGCCAGATTTCGGCAAATTTCGTGTTTATTTCCAACCATTTGGCTTCATCGGCGCCGCCGCCCGTATCGGGAATAATGGCTTCGACGGGGCATTCCGGCTCGCACACACCGCAATCGATGCATTCGTCAGGGTGAATGACCAACATATTCTCGCCGACATAGAAGCAATCCACCGGACACACTTCGATGCAGTCCATATACTTGCACTTGATGCAAGATTCGATCACCAAATAAGTCATGTTTTCCTCTCTGCCTTCAACAATCCGTCCGCGCGGCGGACATTAATAGACGATTCCTGAGCCTGCATGTGCTGGGGCTCCGTCACTGCGCCGCCAATACCCGTTGCCGCGCTTGTGACCGTTCGCGGTCGGTGACGTGCAGCATGCCGCCGATACGCCGGATCAAATTGCTCTCATAGGCGTGCAGCTCGCCGTCCGCATAGACCACTTGCCACAGCATTTCGATCAGTCTCAGCCGTTCGGCATGGCCGAAATTGGCATCGAATTTGCGAATGAAGCGATGCAGGTCGGTGGCGTCATGCTGCGCCGCTTCGGCCTCTTGGATGAGGGTTTCGCATTCCGCGTCGGAGAGCTCGAATTCCTGCTTTACGGCGTGCGCGATAGCATCGCGTTCGACCGCGTCATAGCTTTCGTCGAGGCAGGCGGCTTCGACCAGCAGCGCCGCCGCCGCCAACTGAATCTCATCGACACTGTGGGCCTCGACGCTGGCGCCTTCGGGGGCCGCGAAAAGCGCTTTGATTCGATTGATCATGGGCGATGCCTAGAGCAAATCCCGAGCAGGTGGAATCACCTGCGACGACGATTTGCTTCAATTTTAAAGAGATAGAGCATATCGCGTGAGCGCATGCGAACGTGACATGCTCTAGCACAGCAATAGCAGCCAACTCAACCACAGTTTAAGCCGCCGATTTGACGCTGCCGGCTTCACCGGGGGGCGGCTTCGGTGCCGTCGATATCCTCATAGCAGAGGCGCGCCTCGGTGGCCGGCCCGCGGCGCTCCGGCATGGCGAGAATGCGCACCACGCGGATGCGCGAGCCCTGCGGAAAAGTCAATATGTCGCCGGCTTTCAGGGCGTAATGCGTCTTGCGAATGCGCTGGCTGTTGATGCGAATCTTGCCCGCCGCGCACATGCGCTGCGCCAGGCCGCGGGTCTTGTAAAAACGCGCCTGCCACAGCCATTTGTCGAGCCTTTGGGTTTCGCTCACGCGCCGCCCTTCAATGCGCGGTTCTTGTTGGCACCCTGGCCGGCGGCGCCGAACAGGGCATGTTTGTCGAGCTCGGCGAAGGGCGAATGGGGGTCCGAGGTGCGCGTCTTTTTTTTGTCGCGCTTGACGGCGGCGGGGAGGGCGGCGCGGCGATAGCGCTGTTGGCCATCCTCGCCGATGCCGGCGACCGCGTAACCGAGCGCCGTCGCCATTTTGGGAAACTGCTTCTTGGTGCATCCGGCGATGGCGAGAAGCGCTGTGTCGGCGGCGAAAAGCCCGGCGCGGCCGCGCTTGTTGAGGCCGGCGATCAGGCGCTCGGCCATATCGGCGCGCAGCACCCGCGGCCCGAGCACGACAAAGCCCATGGCATTATAGGCTTCGGGCGGCGTCGCGGGATCGAGGGCGAAGCCGACCGCGGCCGGATTGGCGGCCCGCCTCGGCATCGCCATTTGCCGCTTGACCGCCCATAACAGGGCGGCGAATTCGGATCTCGAACTTTTCAGCATGGCGCGGCAATAGACGCTGAGGGCGCCGATGCGCACGTCGAGGGCGGCGAGCTGGGCGCGCTCGGCCTTGTCGAGGGCGCCGATTTCGGCCTCCAGCTTGGCCCTTGGAATACAGCCCAGCGCCTCGCATAGCTGATACGCGATGCCGCGCGCAGCGCCCGCCAGCGGCGCCTCGCCGAGCTTGACAAGCGGTGCGGCGGCGCGCCTTACGCGGCGTTCGAGCCAGGCCGCCAGGCGGCGCCGCACGCGCTCGCGTTGCGGCCCGCTCAGCGCCTCCGCATGAAGGATTTGCAAGCCCGGCTTGAGCCCATTTTCGCTCGCCGTCAACAGCGCCACCGCGGCGCCGCGCCACCGGATCGCCGCCGCTTCGCCACCACCAACGCCAACGCCACCGCCACCACCAACGCCGCTCTCGGCCGCCGCGCTCGGCCCGAGGCTGAAAGCCTGGTCGGTCTCCTGCTCGAGCGCCGCCACCCGGCGCCCGATCTCGCCGCCGAGAACTTTTTGCGCGGCGCTCGAGATCGCCTTGCTGTCGCCGTCCGGGTCGTCGGGCAGGAAGCGGAAGCCCGCCATGCGGCCGACCGCATGGCCCTCGATGAGGACCTCGCCGCCTGAGCCGATCGCGGCGATGAGCGAATCGGAACGGCGCATGCGCTGCACCAGGGCGGCGGCGCGGCGGTCGACGAAGCGCTGGGTCAGGCGCTCGTGCAGGGCGTCCGAGAGCTTGTCCTCGACGGCGCGCGTGCGCTCCTGCCAGTGGCGCGCATCGTTCAGCCATTGGGCGTGGTGCGAGATATATGTCCAGGTGCGGATATGGCTGATGCGCGCGGTCAGCGTGTCGATATCGCCGTCGGAGCGGTCGAGGCCGGCGACGCGCTCGGCGATCCACGGCTCCGGCAGCGCGCCCGAGCGCGCCAAATGCAGGAAGATTTGCCGCACCAGGTGGATGTGGCTGTCGGCAAGCGTCTTGCGGAAGTCGGGAATTTGGCAGGTTTCCCATAACAAGCGCACCATTTCCGGCTGCCGCGCGGGCGCCCGCACCGCATCGTCGCGGGCCAGCGCCAGCAGGGTCAGATGATCGGCACCGTCGCCGAGGCGGCGCAATCCGGCCACCGTCGGCGGTCTGTCCAAACTGCGCGTGAGAGCCTCCAGGTTGGCGAAGGAGAGATCGGAATTGCGCCAGAAAATCTCCTTGATCCTGGCGAAGCGGTGCTGTTCCACCGCTTCGGCGTCTTCGCCGTCCAAGCCTTTCAAATCCGCCGTCGTGCCGAACGTGCCGTTCCTTAAGTGGCGCCCGGCGCGGCCGGCGATTTGCGCCAGTTCGGCGGCGTTCAGGCGGCGCATGCCGCGGCCGTCGAATTTGCGCTGGGCCGAAAAGGCGACATGGTCGAGATCCATGTTGAGCCCCATGCCGATGGCGTCGGTGGCGACCAGATAGTCGATCTCGCCGGCCTGGTACATCGCCACCTGGGCGTTCCGGGTGCGCGGGCTGAGGGCGCCGAGGACGACGGCGCAACCGCCGCGCTGCACGCGCATGGCCTCGGCCAGGGCGTAGACCTCCTGCGCCGAAAAGGCGACCACGGCGCTGCGCGGCGCCAGGCGGGCGAGCTTCCGGTGGCCGCTGTAGCTGAGTTCGGAAAAGCGCGGCCGCCCGGTAAACACCGCCTCGGGAACCAGGCGGCGGATCAGCGGGCGGATGGTGTCGGCGCCGAGGAACATGGTTTCCATGGTTCCGCGCGCATGCAGCAGGCGGTCGGTGAAGACATGGCCACGCTCGCGGTCGCTGGCCAACTGAATCTCGTCGACGGCGAGAAAATCCGCCGCATGGTCGAGCGGCATGGATTCGACGGTGGCGATGATGTAGCGCGGCTTGGCGGGCAGGATTTTTTCCTCGCCGGTGACCAGGCCGACGGCGCGCGGACCCTTCAGGGCGACCACCCTGTCGTAGATCTCGCGCGCCAGCAGGCGCAGCGGAAAGCCCATCAGGCCGGTGCGGTGGTCCAGCATCCGCTCCACCGCCATGTGGGTCTTGCCGGTATTGGTGGGGCCAAGGACCGCCGTGACGCGGCGCTCCCGGTCGCGCTTGTCCGCCATGCGAAAAACATCAGGCCTGATCGCCGGGAATGCAAGTCAATCCACCGCGATCATCCCAAAAGACATGACGCAGGGGCTTGAACGGGCCTTCGCGGCGACACATATTGCGGCCAAGTTCAATTTTGTCAGCAGGAGACACGCACCATGGGTGAAGCACCGGTAGAAGAAGCGCCCGAGAGCGGCAAGGCCAAGGCCGAAGCCGCCAAACCGGAAACTCATGAATTCCAGGCCGAGGTCAGCAAGCTGCTCGATCTGATGATCAACTCGCTCTACAAGGATAAGGATATCTTCCTGCGCGAATTGATCTCCAACGCATCCGACGCCTGCGACAAGCTGCGTTACGCCGCCATCACCGAGCCCGACCTGATAACCGGCGACAGCGACCTCAAGGTCACTATCGAGGCCGATAAGGAGGCGCGCACGCTGACCATCTCGGACAACGGCATCGGCATGAGCCATGACGATCTGGTGCAAAATCTCGGCACCATCGCGCGCTCGGGCACCGAAGCCTTTCTCAAGCAGCTCAAGAAAACCGACGAGGGCGAGGGCGATCCCAGCCTGATCGGCCAATTCGGCGTCGGCTTTTATTCCTCTTTCATGGTCGCCAGCAAGGTCGAGCTATTCACCCGGCGCGCCGGCGAGGATGCGGGATGGCGCTGGGAATCGAAGGGGCGCGGCAAATTCTCGATCCAGAGCGACGACAGCGCGGCGCGCGGCGCCCGCATCGTTCTTCATCTCAGAAAGAGCGAGGCCGATTTTCTCGATGTCTCCCGCATCCGCCATATCGTCGGCACCTATTCCGACCATATCGCCCTCCCCATAGAGCTGCTCGATGACGGCGGTGCCGCGGAAACGCTCAATGAGGGCTCGGCGCTGTGGACCCGCCCGGCCAGTGAAATCAGCGCCGAGCAGCACCAGGAATTCTTTCGCCACGTCGCCCACCTGCCCGGCGATCCGTGGATGACCGTGCATATGCACGCCGAGGGGCGCTTCGAATATACCGCGCTCGTCTATGTGCCCGACATGCGGCCCTTCGATCTGTTCGATCCGGCGCGCACGCACCGGGTGCGGCTCTACGTCAAGCGCGTCTTCATCACCGACGAATGCGAGGGCCTGGTGCCCGGCTATCTGCGCTTCATGCGCGGCATCATCGACTGCAATGATTTGCCGCTCAATGTCAGCCGCGAGACATTGCAGCACAATCCCCTGCTCGCCAAGATCGGCTCCGGCGTGGTCAAGCGCATCCTTTCCGAACTCGATAAAAAGGCCCAAAAAGAGCCCGAGAAATATTCCGAATTCTGGGAGAATTTCGGCGCCGTCCTCAAGGAGGGCATCTATGAAGCGTCCGACAACCGCGCAAAATTAATGAAGCTGGCGCGTTTCCGCTCGCTCACCTCGGGCGAAAACTGGCTGTCGCTCGACGATTATGTCGATGCCATGGCCGAGGGTCAGGAGGCGATCTATTATCTCAGCGGCGACGCCGCCGCCGGGCTCGACAAGAGCCCGCAACTGGAAGGCTTCAAGGCGCGCGGCATCGACGTGCTGTTCATGACCGACCCGGTCGATCAATTCTGGCTGCCGACGGCGGGTGATTTCGAGGCCAAACCCTTCCGCTCGATCACCCAGGGCTCGGCCGATCTCGAAAAGTTCGAAAGCGTCGAGAAAAGCGATGACGAGGCTGCCGGCGAAGCCGAAGACAAGGCCAGCGACGGCGACATGGACAAGCTCATCGCCATGGTCAAGCTGACGCTCGGCGACGAGGTCAAGGATGTGCGCACGTCATCGCGCCTCACCGAGAGCCCGGTCTGCCTGGTCGCCGACGAGGGCGACGTGGATATGCATTTCGAGCGCCTGCTGCGCCAGCATCAGCAGCCCGTGACCGGCCAAAAGCGCGTGCTCGAAATCAATCCCGGCCATTCCCTGACCATGGCGCTGGCCACCATGGTAAGTAGCGAAGGCGCCTCGGCGGCGCTCGAGGACGCCGCCCATCTGCTGCTCGACCAGGCGCGTATCCTGGAG
Organism: uncultured Alphaproteobacteria bacterium; assembly: GCA_913053235.1. Taxonomy (GTDB): domain Bacteria; phylum Pseudomonadota; class Alphaproteobacteria; order UBA828; family UBA828; genus PTKB01. The sequence continues at coordinate 9,206 of CAJXFT010000064.1, read as the reverse complement.
GGCGAGACGCTGCCCGATCCGGCCTCGTTCAGCCGCCGTCTGGCCGGGCTTCTGACCAAAACGCTCGGCGCCTGAGGCTCCTTACCCCTGCTCTTCGCTGTCAGCCCTCGTCACCGAGCCACAGCGAGGCGGCGCCGATGATAGGGCCGAAATCGCCCGATTGGACGAGGATGGCGCAGGCGTCCGAGGCTTCGCCGCCGCTCAGTTGATCGGCGCCCAGCACTATCTCCAGCGCCGCGCCGGTCCAGGTGCCGATGGCTTTTTGGGCGCGCACGACATGATTGTTCTTCATCTTCCGCCCGGTGTTTTCTCCGGCCGTGACATCGGTGACGAACCGTCGGTCGAAATTGATCAGCCAGATCGTCGCCGGCGCGCCGGCGTTCGCCGCGGCGGGCAGCGAAACATTGAGCCCGCCATTGCCGTCCTCCCTCACCGAGATGTCGAGAAAAACGGCGCTGCTTTTGCGCGCGTTTTCAATCGCCGCCATCACCGCCATCTTGTCGGAGCCGACTTCATTGACGCTGCCCTGGATGACCATTTGCGGCGTATAGACATAGGTCAGTCCGAGCGCCTTGGCGTAGGCGCGCTGGCGCGCCGTCGATTCGGGGCTCGAGAAACTGTCTTTCCAGCCCAAATTGTCCCAGTAATCGACGTGGAATTCGAGGCCGAGAATATCGCTCCGCATCTCCAGCAACTCGCCGAGAAAGGCGTCGGCATCGGGGCAGGAGGAACAGCCCTGGGAGGTGTATAGCTCGACCACGACCAGCGGCTCGCCGGCCTCGGCGCGCGCCGCCGGCAGCGCCGCCGCGAGCCCGAGCGCCAGGGCGGCAAGCGTCGCGAGGGAGATGAGATAGCGGTATATTGTCATCGAATTTTCCGGGGCAAAACATATCACGCGATTTCAGGGCCACTGGACAAAGCCGTTCACAATTCGGTGACACTCAAGCCGGCGCCTCTCGGATGTTCGGCATCTCCGTCATTGGGCGGCGATTTGCACAGCCACGCCGGCATCTCCGCCATTGGGCGGCGATTTGCAATGAGATAGACTGGCGCGATGCGAACCCTTTATCACCTCTGGCTGAGCCCGATCTGCCGCGCCGTTCGTATCGCCATGGCCGAGAAGGGGCTCGAATTCGAACTGGTGCTGGAGAAAACCTGGGAACGGCGCGCCGAGTTCCTGTCCCTCGACCCGGCCGGCGAGGTGCCGCTTCTGGTCGAGGCCGACGGCGCCGTGATCGCCGGCTCGGGCGCCATTCTGGAATATCTCGAGGATGTCTACAAAACGCCGTCGCTGATCGGCGCGGCACCCCTTGAGCGCGCCGAAGTGCGCCGGCTGGTTTCCTGGTTCGGCGATAAATTCGGCCGCGAAGTGAGCGACTTCATTCACGGTGAAAAATTCGTCAAGCGCTTTCTCAGCAACGGCGAGCCGGATTCGCAGGCGGTTCGCGCCGGCCTCGCCAATATCCGCACCCATCTGGATTACATCGCCTATCTCACCGAGCGCCGCAATTGGCTCGCCGGCGAGGAATTCTCGCTCGCCGATATCATGGCCGGTGCCCATCTTTCGGCCATCGACTATATGGGCGATGTGCCGTGGAGCAAATATCAGGCGGCCAAGGATTGGTATGCGCGCATCAAATCGCGGCCTTCGTTCAGGCCGCTGCTGGAGGATTACATACCCGGCTTTGCGCCGCCCAAACATTATGCGGACCTCGATTTCTGAGCCGCTCCCCGACGGCGCCGCCATGCGCGCTGGAATCGAGCGCTCGGCGCTCGCCCTTGGCTTCTCGGCCTTCGGAATCACCGCCGCCGCGCCGGGGCCGGAGCGCCAATCGCTGAAGGAATATCTGGCGCGCGGACTGCACGGCGATATGGCCTGGATGGCGGCAAATGCGGCGCGCCGCGGCGACCCCTCCCAACTGTGGCCAGAGGCGCGCAGCATCATCATGTTGGGCGCCGATTACAGCCCCGCGATTCCGCCCGCCGACATACTCGGCGCGCCAACGCTCGGCGCCATTTCGGTCTATGCCCAGGGGCTGGATTATCACCGCGTGCTGAAGAAAAGGCTGAAGCGATTAGCGCGCGAAATTTCGCTCGGCTTTGGCGGCGAGGTCAAAATATTCAGCGATACCGCGCCGGTGATGGAAAAGCCACTGGCCCAACGCGCCGGGCTCGGCTGGCAGGGCAAGCACAGCAATCTGGTATCGCGCGAGTTCGGCTCCTGGCTCTTCCTCGGCGAAGTTTTCACGACCCTCGATCTGCCGCCCGACGCGGCGGTTCGGGGCGCTTGCGGAAGCTGCCGCGCCTGCCTCGATATCTGCCCCACCGATGCCTTTCCCGCGCCCTATCAACTGGATGCCCGGCGCTGCATCTCCTATCTGACGATCGAACATAAGGGCCATATCGGGCGCCAATTCCGCGCCGCCATGGGCAACCGGATTTACGGCTGCGACGATTGTCTGGCCGTCTGCCCGTGGAACAAGTTCGCCGGCGCCGGCGCCGAGCACGCCTTTCAGCCGCGCTCCGAACTGAGCGGTGCGAAACTGGCCGAGCTCGCCGATCTCGACGACGCCGCCTTCCGGGCGCTTTTTTCGGGCTCGCCGATAAAGCGCACGGGGCGCCATCGATTTGTCCGCAATGTAATGATAGCGCTCGGAAATTCCGGCGATGCCGGGCTCGCGGAAGTGGCCGAGAGGCGGCTTGGAGATGAGTCTCCGCTGGTCCGCGCCATGGCCGTGTGGGCGCTGGCGAGGTTGGCGCCGGCGTCTCGCTTCGCGCGCCTCCGCGCGGCGCATCTGGCGTCGGAAGGTGATGCCGACGTGTGCGCCGAGTGGCGCGCTAATCGGCCCTGATATCAAGCTTTTCCAGATTGCGCCGCGCCGCTTCCGCCGCCGGCGAATTGGGCGCCAGCTCGATGGCGCGCAGCCAATCCTGACGCGCGCCGTCCGGGCTACCGGAAAGGCGGCGGATATTGCCGCGCTCCAAATAGGCCGCCACATGGTTTTGCTGGAGCTCGAGCGCGCGGTTCACATCGTCGGCCGCCAATTCGAGGCTGTCGAGATAGCGGTAGGCGCTGGCGCGGAAAACCAGCGCTTCGGCATTGTTGGGGGCGACATCGAGGGCGCGGTTGAGATCGTCGACCGTCGCCCAGTAATTCTCGGCGGCGGCGTAAACCAGGCTGCGGTCGACCAGAAGGTCGTAATTATAGGGCGCCAATTCGAGGCCGGCGCTGAGGACGGCGTGGGCGCGCTCGAACTCTTCCGCCATCAGCCAGGCGTTGCCGGCCTGACCGAACAGCGAAACCCGAAGCTCCGGATTGGCGTTCTCCTGGCCCAGCCGCTCGAGGCGCAGCGCCGCTTCGCCGAACTGGCCGAGGCCGTATAGCGCCACGGCGACGCAATGGCGCGCCGCGACACCGCCGCCGAGGTCGCGCCACGCGATGGCGCGCTCGAAACCGATTTCCGGCTCGCGCATGGCAAGCTCGATGCATTGGTCGTATTCGCGCGATTGAACGGCGCTTTGCGCCGCCGCGCCGCCCGGCCATAGCGGCGCGCTCAGCAGGACGGCAAACAGGATCGGGATCAGCTTACTCCGGAGCATAGGGCGGGCGGCTTGTCGGCGGCGGGGCATGGCGGTTAGGTTTTCCTCAATCGGCATGACGACAGGCAATAGGCGGCGTGAATTCTCCCCATCTTAGCGCGCTTGAGCCGGGACGGCTGTTCTGTTTTGGCCTCGGCTATGTCGGCGCGCGTCTGGCGCGGGCGCTCCATGCGCACGGATTCGAGGTGGGCGGAACTTCGCGCGACACCCAGGCGCTCGGCAAATTGAAGGGCGAAGGCATTTCCGGCGCCGCCTTGGAAGCCGCCGTGATTCCGCCCGCCACCAGCCATATACTGTGCACCATTCCACCCGACGAAGCCGGCGACCCGGTGATACGGCACTTCGCCGGCGATATCGCCGCCGCCGAAGGGCTGGTCTGGCTGGGCTATCTTTCGACCACCGGCGTCTATGGCGACCGCGGCGGCGCCTGGGTCGACGAGAGCGATGCCCCGGCACCGGCCAATGCGCGCAGCCGCCGCCGCCTGGCGGCCGAGCAGGCGTGGCTCGATCTCGGGCGGACACGAGGTGTCCCCATCCATATATTTCGCCTCGCCGGAATCTATGGCCCGGGCCGCAATGTTTTGGACACGGTGCGCGCCGGCACGGCCAAACGCATCGACAAGCCGGGTCATTTGTTCTCGCGCATTCATGTCGACGATATCGTGCAAACCCTGTTGGCTTCGATGGCGCGGCCGCGCGCGGACGCGATATACAATGTCTGCGACGACGAAGCGGCCGAGCCGGCGGCCGTCATCGCCCATGCCTGCCGCCTGCTCGGCAGCGCGCCGCCGCCGCTGCAACAATTCACCGCCGCCGCATTGTCGCCGATGGCGCAAAGCTTCTGGGCCGAAAACCGGCTGGTTCGCAATGATCGCATCAAGCGCGAACTCGGCGTCGAGTTGCGCTATCCCGATTACCGCGCCGGGCTCAAAGCCCTGCTCGCAGAAGAGGCCGGGACGCTCAAATAAGCGCGCCTTCCAGGGTCGCCAGGCCCGGCACCAGTTCGAGCAGCCAATAGGCGAGGGAGGTGAGATAGCCGGTGACCATGGCGATGCCCATCGCCACCATGATGACGCCGGCGCCGATCTGGAACGGCTTGCCGATGCGGCGCATGGATTTCATCGAGTTCAGGAAGAAGCCGGTGAAGGCGGCGGCGGCGAGGAACGGCAGGCCGAGGCCGAGCGAGTAAAAGGCCAGCAGGATGACGCCCGTGCCGATCTCGCTGCTATTGGCGCTCATGGTGAGAATGGCGCCGAGCACCGGGCCGATGCAGGGCGTCCAGCCGAAGGCGAAGGCGGTGCCGAGCAGCAGCGCGCTGGCCGGATGGCCGCCGGCGGCGCGGCTGACGAAGCGCATTTCGCGCTCCATGAAGGGAATCCGCAGCAGGCCGGTGAGATAGAGGCCGAAGACGATGATCACGGCGCCGGCGATATTTTCGAACAGCCTCTTGTTGCCGAGCAGGAATTCGCCGACGGCGCTGGCGCTGGCGCCGAGCGCGATGAAGACGAGCGAAAAGCCGAGGATGAAGAAAAGCGCGAAATAGATCGCCCGAAGGCGGTTGCGGGCGGTCGGATTCTCGGTCAAATCCTCGAGCGAGCCGCCGGCGATATAGGAAACATAGCCCGGCACCAGGGGCAGGACGCAAGGCGAGAGAAACGAGATCACGCCGGCGACGAAAGCGACGAAGATACCGAAAAGAGAGAATTCCATGATTGCCGGACTATATGCCTCGAACGGCGGCGCCGCCATTTCGACGGGCGGCGGGCCGATCTACTCGATTAATTTACGCATCAGGGCTGTGACGTCCGGCGCGGTCCAGTTGCGGTCGCCCAAAATACGGCCGATTTCCTTGCCCTCGCGGTTTATCAGAATCGTGTAGGGAATGCCGTTCACCAGCATCGTCTGCGCCGCGTTCATGCCCTCATCGATATAGACGGGCAGATGTTTGATGCCGTGATCGGCATAATAGCGCCGTACCAGGCCGGCGCCGGCGCGGTCCACCGATAGCGGCACGAAGGTAAAATCCTCGCCGCCGAGCTGGTTTTGCAGGGCGTCGACCGTCGGCAGTTCCTCGCGGCACGGAATACACCAGGTCGCCCAAAAATGCAGCGCCACGATCTTGCCGCGAAAACTCTTGAGCGAGAGGTAATTGCCCTCGATATCGAGGAATTTGAACGCCGGCACGGCGCGCGCCTTGTCATGCGCGATCACATTCAGGACGCGCGAGCCGTCGGCCCTGGTGTCGAGGTCTTTCAGGCTCTCGGCCATCGCGTTGCCCAGCGGCACGGCGAACAACAGGGTGATGGCGAGCACCAGGCCGGGCCAGCGCGGCATCAAAAGAGCAACAGAAATCGGTTTTCGCATGGCTCTGTTACATAATGCATCGCTCACCGCCTGCCTAGGCTGCGGCAGCCGTGCTCACCATGAATTGAAACTGCTTTATCGGCCGCCGGCGCGCGCCGCCATGCCATCGACCGCCGCCATGAGGCGCGCCAGATCACCCTCGCCGCTGAGCCGGTGGCCGCCGTCCTTGACCAGGGTCACGGCGACATCCTCGCTGCTTACCGCTTCACAAATCTTGAGCGCCGTTTGCCATGGCACATCCGTATCGACCATGCCGTGGATCAGGTGGAGCGGGCAATCGAGCGCCAGCGGCCCGCGCAGCAGCAGATGATCGCGTCCGTCCTCGATCAGGCCGAGGCTGACGGGATAGGGCGTGTCTTCGTAATCGGAGGGCAGATAGAGGATGCCTTCGGCGCGAATGCGCGCTTTTGCCGCGTCGTCGAACTGTCGCCACATGATGTCTTCGGTGAAGTCCGGCGCCGCGGCGACGCCGACCAGGCCCTTGATGCGCTCCGGCCGGGCGCGCGCGGCGAGCAGCATCTGCCAGCCGCCCATGCTCGAGCCGACCAGTATCTGCGGCCCCACGGCGACGCTATCGAGCACCGCCAGCGTGTCGGAATGCCAGCGCCCGATGGTGCCCTCGGTGAATTGCCCTGAGGATTCGCCATGGCCGAAATAGTCGAAACGCAGGAAGGCGCGCCCCGCCTGGCGGCAATGGTCTTCCAGGGCAATCGCCTTGGTGCCGCTCATATCCGACATCAGACCGCCCAAAAACATCACGCCGGGAGCCTTGCCCTCAAGCATATGGTAGGCGATTGTCTGGCCGTCCGGCGTGCCGAGGATGCGCGCGTCTTGTCGGTTTGCCGTAGTTGGATCAGTTATGAGAATATCTCCGGGCCGGTCGTTGTTTCTTATTAATGAGTAGCGGTGCACGAGTGTCAAACGCCTCGCAGCCTAACATCGATACCGGAACGCGGGAAGAAAACAGCCCGGTGGTGCTTCAGGTCGTGCCCGAGCTCGACGTGCCGGGCGGCACCGAGCGTTCGACGGTGGAGATCGCCCAGGCCCTGGTCGCGGCGGGCTGGCGCGCGCTCGTCGCCTCGGCCGGCGGCGCCTTGCTGCGTCAGATCGATTCGGCCGGCGCCAAACATTTTCAATTGCCGCTGAAGGGCAAGAACCCGATCCAGATTCGCAACAATGGCGGGCGCCTCGCCGAGCTGATCAGGGCCGAGGGGGTCGATATCATCCACGCCCGCTCGCGCGCTCCGGCGTGGAGCGCCTGGCACGCCGCGCAAAAAACCGGCTGCCATTTCATCACCACCTTTCACGGCGCCTACGGCACTTCCGGCGCCCTCAAGCGGCGCTATAACGCGGTCATGGTGAAGGGCGAGCGGGTCATCGCCAATTCCGAGTTCACCGCCAACCACATCATTCACACCTATCCCATCGAGCAGGAACATCTGCGCATTATCCGCCGCGGCGTCGATGTCTCCATCTACAGCGCCGCCGCCGTTCCCCAGGCGCGCCTGGTCCAGCTCGCCGGCCAGTGGCGCCTGCCCGACGGCAAGTCCGTCATCATGTTGCCGGGCCGCCTCACGGCGTGGAAAGGCCATGCCGTGCTGCTCGACGCGCTGACCCATCTCACGCGCGACGATTATGTCGTGGTCTTTGTCGGCGATGACCAGGGCCGCACGGATTACCGCCACCAGCTCGAGCGCCAGGTCGAGAAGAACGGCCTCGGCCATATCGTGCGCTTTGCCGGACCGTGCCGCGACATGCCGGCGGCCTACATGTCCGCCGATGTGGTGGTCAACGCCTCGACCAAGCCGGAAGCCTTCGGCCGGGTGATCGTCGAGGCGCAGGCCATGGGCCGCCCGGTCGTCGCCTTCGATCATGGCGGCGCCAAGGAAACCATTCTCGAGGGCGAGACCGGGCTTCTTGTCGAGCCGGGCGATGCCCGGGCGCTGGCGCGCGCCCTCAACGCGGCGCTCGATCTCGATGCCGAGCGCCGCAAATCCATGGCCGAGGTGGCGATCCGCCATGTTCTGGAAAACTTCACGCTCGACAAAATGTGCGACAGCACGCTCGCCGTTTATCGCGAAGTCCTCGCCGGCGGGGCGCCGGTTTCGGGCGACTAGTGAGCACCGGCGCCATTTTCGAGCCGCCGGTGAGCACCGGCGGCGGCGAAATTCTCGTCATCAAACATGGCGCCCTCGGCGATTTTGTGCTGTCGATGGGGCCGTTCGCTGCGATCCGCGCGCACCACCGCGAGGCGCGGATTACGCTTCTCACCACCGCGCCGTTCGAGGAAACCGCGCGCCGTTCGGGCTATTTCGATCGCGTCTGGCGCGATCCCCGGGCCTCGGCGTGGAACCTGCCGGCCTGGCTCGGCCTGTGCTGGCGCCTGCGCAGCGCCGGCTTTAGCCGCGTCTATGATTTGCAGACTTCGCGCCGCTCGAGCGCCTACTATCGCTATTTCGCTTCGCCGCGCCCCGAATGGTCGGGCATCGCCAAGGGCTGTTCGCACCCGCACGCCAATCCCGGGCGCGACGCCATGCACACCGTGGCGCGCCAACGCGAACAGCTGGCAATGGCCAGTATCGATGCCGTCGGTGAGGCGGATATATCATGGCTCGACGGCGATATCTCCGGACTGGCGCCGGGCGGGCCTTTCATACTGCTCGTTCCCGGCGGCGCGGCGCACCGTCCGGAGAAGCGCTGGCCGGCGCGTTGCTACGGCGAACTCGCGGCCGATTTGGCGGCCGCCGGCTATCCGCCGCTGCTGCTCGGCGCCGAGGCGGAGAGCGCCGTGCTGGCCGAGATCAACGCCATCTGCCCGGCGGCGCGCAATCTCGGCGGGCGCACCGATTTCGGCCAGATCGCCGCGCTGGCCCGGCGCGCGGCGGCGGCGGTCGGCAACGATACCGGGCCCATGCATATCATCGCCAGCGTCGGCTGCGCCGCCACGGTGTTGTTTTCCGGCGCCTCCGACCCCGCCCTGACGGCGCCGCACGGGCCCGCCGTGCGCCGTTTGCAGCGCCCGCGCCTGGCCGACTTGCCGGTCGCCGAGGTGCGCGCTTCGTTGACATTGCGTTAAGCATAAAATTGTAAGTGGCACTTGGAGCTAATGGGAAATTAACGGATTTAACTTAGGCCTAGACATTCGACTATAAGTATACATAATCCAACAGCGCTTGAGCGCCAGTCGAATTACGTCAGGAGAAAGGTTGGATGCGCTATCAATATCATGCCCATAGCTTTAT
>CAJXFT010000063.1 GCA_913053235.1 uncultured Alphaproteobacteria bacterium | reverse complement strand
CGACGAGCCGAGCCCGGAGATGATCCTGCCGCACCCGCTGGATCGAACCGTGGCCCCCAATATCGCCAAAAAGGTTCGCGCCACGGTGAAGAAATCGACCTAGCCGCCCAGGCTCGGATATACTGCTCTGCCATGGCAAATACCGAGGTTACGCGATGTCGGAGGATCTGAAAGAAGCGGCGCTGGCTTTTCACCGCTCGCCCAAACCGGGCAAGCTCGAGATTCAGGCGACCAAGCCGCTCGCCAATCAGCGCGATCTGGCGCTCGCCTATTCGCCGGGCGTCGCCCATGCCTGCGAGGAGATCGCCGCCGATCCGGCGACGGCCTTCGAATATACCGCGCGCGGCAATCTCGTCGCCGTCATCAGCAACGGCACGGCGGTGCTTGGCCTCGGCGCCATCGGCGCCCTGGCGGCCAAGCCGGTGATGGAGGGCAAGGCCGTCCTGTTCAAGAAATTCGCCAATATCGACGTATTCGATATCGAGGTCGATGAACGCGATATCGACAAATTCGTCGACACCGTGGTCAGTTTGGAGCCGACCTTCGGCGCCATCAATTTGGAAGACATCAAGGCGCCGGAATGTTTCGAGATCGAGCGCAAATTGAAGGAACGCCTGAATATCCCGGTGTTTCACGACGATCAGCACGGCACCGCGATCTGCGTCGCGGCGGCGACCCTGAATGGCCTGCGCATCATCGACAAGGAGCCGGGCGAGATTAAGCTGGTTTGCTCGGGCGGCGGCGCCGCCGCCGTCGCCTGCCTCGACCTGCTGATCGGCCTCGGTGTGGCGCTGGAAAATATCCGCGTTTGCGACAGCAAGGGCGTTATTCACGGCGGCCGCAACGATCTCAATCCGGAAAAGCAACGCTTCGCCGCCGACACGCCGGCGCGCGAGCTTGCCGAGGTGATGCAAGACGCCGATGTGTTTCTCGGCCTTTCCGGGCCGGGCACGCTGGATGCCGATATGGTGAAGACCATGGCGCGCGACCCCATCATCCTGGCACTGGCAAATCCGATACCCGAGATCATGCCCGAGGACGCCAAGGCGGTGCGCCCCGACGCCATCATCGCCACCGGGCGTTCGGACTATCCCAACCAGGTCAACAATGTTCTGTGCTTTCCGTTCATCTTTCGCGGCGCCCTCGATTGCGGCGCGACGGAGATCAACATGGAGATGAAGCTCGCCTGTGTGCGCGCCATCGCCGATATCACCAAGGCCGAATCGAGCGATATCGTCGCCAACGCCTACGGCGACCATTCGCTCAAGTTCGGCCCCGACTACATCATCCCGAAGCCGTTCGATCCGCGCCTGATCAGCACCGTGCCTGTCGCCGTCGCCGAGGCGGCGATGAAGAGCGGCGTGGCGACGCGTCCGGTCGAGGATCTGGCCGCCTATGCGCATAAGCTTTCCGGCCTGATCTACCGCACCGGCTATTTCATGAAGAGCGTGTTCGAACAGGCCAAGCGCGACCCCAAGCGCGTCGTCTACGCCAATGGCGAGGATGATCGGATTCTGCGCGCGGCGCAGCAAGTCGTCGATGAGGGGATCGGCAAGCCGATCCTGGTCGGCCGGCCGTTCCGCATTCAGGAGAAGATCGACCATCTGTCGCTGCGCCTAAGTATCGGCGTCGATGTGACGATCGTCGATCCCGCCAATTACGCCAAATATGATCATTACGCGCGCTCCTATCACGACCTGATGGGCCGCGCCGGCGCCTCGCCGAAAACCGCGCGCATGACGCTGCGCTCGCAAAACACCGTGATCGCCGCGATGATGGTGCGCCTCGGCGACGCCGATGCCATGATCGGCGGACCGGTCAGCCTGTACCGGCCCGAACTGCTGCATGTGCTCGACGTTATCTCGCTGCAATCGGGCGTTATCGCCGCCGCCGCCATGCAGGTCCTGATCCTCGACAAGGGCGTCTATTTCATCACCGACACCCATGTCACGGAAGACCCGACGCCGGAGGAAATTTATCAATCGGCGGTGTTGTCGGCGGAGCAGGTCAGGCGTTTCGGCCTCGCGCCCAAGATGGCGCTGCTGTCCTCGTCCAATTTCGGCAGCAATGACTTCGCGCTCTCGGTCAAGATGCGCAAGGCCTTGCAAATCCTGCACGAGCGCGCGCCCGCGCTTGAGGTCGAGGGCGAGATGCACGGCGATACGGCGCTGAACGAGGAAGTGCGCAACGAAATGTTCCCCAATTCGCGCCTCAGCGGCGAGGCCAACACGCTGATCATGCCCGACCTGACCTCGGCCAATATCGCCTATAATCTGGTCAAGACCTTGTCCAACGGCATCTCGGTCGGGCCGCTTCTTCTCGGCCTCTCGGCGCCGGCGCATGTGCTGCATGGCTCGGTCACCGTGCGCGGCGTGCTCAACATGACCGCCGTCGCCGTCGTCGAGGCGCAGACCCGCTCGATCGAGCACAACATCGCCCGGGCGCTCGACGCCCAGGCCGGCTGATTTGCCATGCCGAGCGGGGCGCCCGAGCGCGAGGCGCTCCGCGAGGCCGGCGGCGGTGAGGGCCTTTACGGCCTGACGACGGCCCTGTTGCGCGCCGTCGGCGAGGCGCTGGAGCGCGGCGACGAGGCGCGCCTGCGCGAATTGATCGCGCCGCTCCACGCCGCCGATCTCGCCGATCTGATCGAGCGTCTCAGGGGCGATGAGCGCCACCGTCTGGTCGCCATGGCCGGCGCCATCGTCAGCGGCGAAGTGTTCGCCTTCATCGAGGACGATGTGCGCGAGGCGATTATCCGCCAGCTCGATTCGCGCGACGTCGCCGCCGCCATTTCGGATCTCGATACCGACGATGCGGTGGCCGTCATCGAGGATCTCGATCCGCCGCAACAGCGCGAAATCCTCGATGCCCTGCCGGACCGGGCCGACCGCTTCGGCGTCGCCGAGAGCCTGAGCTATCCGGAGAACAGCGCCGGGCGCCTGATGCAGCGCGAGTTCATCAGCCTGCCGGCGTTTTGGACGGTCGGCCAGACCATCGACTTCATGCGCGAGGCCGAGGATCTGCCGCATGATTTCTACGAAATCTTCGTCGTCAATCCGCGCCAGGAGCCGATCGGGACGGTGCCCCTGAACAGCCTGTTGCGCACGCGCAGACCCGTCCGCCTGCGCGACATCATGGGCGAGGAGCTGCACGTCATCGCCGCCGAGACCGACCAGGAGGAAGTCGGCTACCTGTTCGATCAGTATGATCTGATCTCGGCGCCGGTGGTCGGCGCCAGCGGGCGCCTGATCGGCGTCATCACGGTCGACGACGTGCTCGACGTCGCGCGGGAAGAAGCGGAGGAGGACATATTCCGCCTCGGCGGCGTGCCGGAAGCGGATATCTACCGCGCCGCGCTGCAAACCGCCGGCGGCCGCTTCATCTGGCTGCTGGTCAATCTCGCCACCGCCATTCTCGCCTCCTTCGTGATCTATCAGTTCGAAGGCACGATAGACCAGATGGTGGCGCTCGCCGTGCTCATGCCGATCGTCGCCTCGATGGGCGGCAATGCCGGAACCCAGACCCTGACCGTCGCCGTGCGCGCCATCGCCACCAAAGACTTGACGGTCGGCAGCATCCGCCGCGTGCTCGGCAAGGAAACCATCGTCGGCCTGTTGAACGGCATCGTCTTCGCCGTCCTCACCGGCGGCGTCGCCGCCGCCTGGTATGGCAATCCGGCGCTCGGCTACGTCGTCGGCGGCGCCATGATCATCAACATGCTGGTCGCCGGCATGTTCGGCCTGATCATTCCGGTCGTGCTGTGGCGCCTGCGCATAGATCCGGCGACGGCGGCCGGCGTGCTGCTGACCACGGTTACCGACGTCATCGGATTTCTCGCCTTTCTTGGCCTGGCCGGCATGTTTTTGCTTTAATATCGGGAGATGACGAGCATGATTCCCAATCGCTGGCCCGGCCTCAATTTCGGCCTCGGCGAGACCGCCGACATGATCCGCGACACGGTGGAAAGCTTTGCCGCCACCGAGATCGCGCCGCGCGCCGAGGAAATCGACCGCAGCAACGAGTTTCCGCGCGATTTGTGGCCGCGCCTCGGCGAATTGGGCTTGCTCGGCATCACCGTCGAGGAAGAGTTCGGCGGCTCCGGCCTCGGCTATCTCGAACATGCCATCGCGATGGAGGAGATCAGCCGCGCCTCGGCCTCGGTCGGCCTCAGCTACGGCGCCCATTCGAATCTCTGCGTCAATCAAATCCGGCGCAACGGTGACGAGGCGCAAAAGGGCAAATATCTGCCCAAATTGATTTCCGGCGAGAATGTCGGGGCGCTGGCGATGAGCGAGCCCGGCGCCGGTTCCGACGTCGTCGGCATGACCACCCGCGCCGAAAAGAAAGACGGCTGCTATGTGCTCAACGGCAGCAAGATGTGGATCACCAACGGCCCCGATTCAGAGGTCCTGGTGGTCTACGCCAAAACCGAGCCCGACGCCGGCAGCCGCGGCATCACGGCGTTTCTCATCGAAAAAGGCATGGCCGGGTTTTCGACGGCGCAAAAACTCGACAAGCTCGGCATGCGCGGCTCGAACACCTGCGAGCTGGTGTTCGAGGATTGCGAGGTGCCCGAAGAAAACATCCTCGGCCAATTGAACGAGGGCGTGAACGTGCTGATGAGCGGGCTCGACTATGAGCGCAGCGTTCTCGCGGCGGGGCCGCTCGGCATCATGCAGGCCTGCATGGATATCGTCCTGCCCTACGTCCATGAGCGCAAACAGTTCGGCAAACCGATCGGCGAGTTCCAATTGATGCAGGGCAAGCTCGCCGACATGTACACGACCATGAACGCCGCGCGGTCCTATGTTTACACCGTGGCGCAAGCCTGCGACCGCGGCGAGACCAGCCGCAAGGACGCTGCAGGCGCCATTCTCTATGCGTCGGAGAAGGCGACCTGGATGGCGCTCGAGGCGATTCAGGCGCTCGGCGGTATCGGCTATATCAACGAATCGCCGACCGGCCGCCTGCTGCGCGACGCCAAGCTTTACGAAATCGGCGCCGGCACCAGCGAAATCCGCCGCATGTTGATCGGCAGAGAATTGTTTAATGACACGTCGTAAACTGATGTAAATATTGTGTAATAATGCATTATTGCATCTGCACAAATAGGCCCGTCTGGATTTCGCAAGTGCAACATTGTAGAATGAAGCGGAGTGGCCAGAAAATAGAGAGGATCAGGTGATGAGTGACGACCCCATCGTAATTGTCGGCATGGCGCGCACGCCCATGGGCGGGTTTCAGGGCGATTTGCAGAACGCCACGGCGTCCGAGCTCGGCGCCGAGGCGATCCGCGCTGCGTTGGCCCGCGCCGGGCTCAAGGGCGAGGATGTCGATGAGGTCATCATGGGCAATATACTTTCTGCCGGGCAGGGGCAGGCGCCCGCCCGGCAGGCCTCCATTGGCGCCGGCATACCCGATTCGGTCGGCTGCACCACGATCAACAAGATGTGCGGCTCGGGCATGAAGGCGGCGATGCTGTCGCATGATCTCATCACCGCCGGCGCCAACGCCGTCATGGTGGCGGGCGGCATGGAGAGCATGACCAAGGCGCCCTATCTGCTCGACCGGGCGCGCCAGGGCTACCGCATGGGGCACGGCGAGGTGAAGGATCATATGTTCCTCGACGGCCTCGAAGACGCCTATGACAAGGGCACGCTGATGGGCGTATTCGCCGAGGCGACGGCGCAGAAATACCAGTTCACGCGCGAGCAGCAGGACGAGTTCGCCATCACCTCGCTGACCCGCGCGCGCGCGGCCATCGAGGACGGCTCGTTTGCCGGCGAGGTCACGCCGGTCACCATCAAGACGCGCAAGGGCGAAACGACAGTCGAGCATGACGAACAGCCGCCCAAGGCCAATCTCGAGAAAATTCCCCAGCTCCGCCCCGCCTTCGCCAAGGACGGCTCGGTGACGGCGGCCAATTCGAGCTCGATTTCCGATGGCGCCGCGGCGCTTGTCCTGATGCGCCGCTCCGCGGCCGAAAAACGCGGCCTCACGCCGCTCGGCATCATTCGCGGCCACGCCACCCATGCCCATGAGCCGGCCTGGTTCACCACCGCGCCGGGGCCGGCCATCTCGAAGCTGTTGGACAAGGTGGGGTGGACAAAAGACGAGGTCGGCCTGTTCGAGATCAACGAGGCCTTCGCCGTCGTCACCATGGCGGCGATGCGCGATTGCGACATCCCGCACGACAAGGTCAATGTGCATGGCGGCGCCTGCGCGCTCGGCCACCCCATAGGCGCCTCGGGGGCGCGCCTGATCGTCACTCTGTTGGCGGCGATGGAGAAATATGGCGAGGATAAGGGGCTGGCGGCGCTCTGCATCGGCGGCGGCGAGGCCACCGCCATCGCCGTCGAGCGCGTGCACTGATGCCGATCACGGTTCCGGCGCGCCTCGGCAAGGCGGCGCGCCTCGACGCCGGGCAAAGCGTCAAGCTGATCAATACGCATGGCTCGCAGGTGGTCGACACCTGGGCCTTCAGCCTGCCCGACTTGGGCGAGTTCATGTCGATGGAGCATAGCCGCGCCGCCATCGGCGGCATTTTCCCCCGTGTCGGCGACAGCATGGTGAGTAACCGGCGCGAGGCGATCCTCACCCTGGTCGAGGATACCTCGCCCGGCATTCACGATACTTTGATCGCCGCCTGTGACCGTTTTCGTTACGAACAGCTCGGCTGCGAGGGCCATCACGACAGCTGCACCGACAATCTCGCCGCCGCCCTCGGCGAGTTCGGCATGACGCCGCCGCAAACGCCGGCGCCGTGGAACATGTGGATGAATATTCCGGTCGCGGCGGACGGCGCCGTCAGTTTCGAGCCGCCCGTGACCAAGCCCGGAGATTATGTCGTGCTGCGCGCCGAGCGCGATGCGATGGTCGTGTTTTCATGCTGTCCGCAGGATATCATTCCCATCAACGGCACCGATTGCCTGCCCAAGGACTGCCATTTCGAAATTCTGACTTGAACTGGGGAGCCGCAGATGGACAGTGACGCAAGCCATTTCTTGAGCGAAGAGCAAGGCATGATTCGCGACATGGCGCGCGATTTCGCGGCCCGCGAATTGGCGCCGAATGCCGCCGAGTGGGACAGGAACGGCGGCTTTCCCGATGATATGTACCGGCGCATGGGCGAACTCGGCCTGATGGGCATGATGGTGCCGGAGGAATATGGCGGCTCCGCCACCGATAACCTCGCCTATGCGCTGGCCATGGAGGAGATCGCCGCCGGCGACGTCGGCACCTCGACGGCGATGAGCGTCAACAATTCGCTGGTCTGCGCCGGCCTGCTCGGCTTCGGCTCCGAGGATCAGAAGGACCGCTTTCTCAAACCGCTGGCGCAGGGCGAAATGCTGGGCGCCTTTTGCCTCACCGAGCCGCATACCGGCTCGGATGCTTCCGCCCTCAGAACCCGCGCGGTCCTCGACGGCAATTCCTATGTCATGAACGGCACCAAGCAGTTCATCACCTCGGGCTCGAAGGCGGATGTCGCCCTGGTCATCGCCGTGACCGACCCGGAAGCCGGCAAGAAGGGCATGAGCTGCTTCATCGTGCCGACCGATACGCCGGGCTACACCGTCGCCAGCCACGAACAAAAGCTCGGCCAGCGCGCTCATGATACCTGCCAGTTGGTGTTCGAGGATATGCGCCTCACCCCCGATCTGATGCTCGGCGATCCCGGCCAGGGCTATCGCGTCGCGCTGTCAAATCTCGAAGGCGGGCGCATCGGCGTCGCCTCGCAGGCGCTCGGCGCCGCGCGCGCGGCTTACGAGGCGGCGCTCGGCTATGCCAAGGAGCGCGAGACTTTCGGCAAGGCGATCATCGAACATCAGGCGGTGAGCTTCCGCCTCGCCGACATGGCGGTCGAGATCGAGGCGGCACGCCTGTTGACGCACAATGCCGCGCGCCTGCGCGATGCCGGCCTGCCCTGCATCAAGCAGGCCAGCATGGCCAAATTATTTTCTTCGGAAATGGCCGAGCGCGTCTGCTCGGACGCCATCCAGACCTTCGGCGGCTATGGTTATCTCAGTGATTTCCCGGTCGAGCGCTACTGGCGCGACATGCGGGTGTGCAAGATCTACGAAGGCACCAGCGACGTCCAGCGCATGGTTATCGGGCGCGCCATCGCGGCGGAGTAGGGCGTAACAGGGGAGGTCGGGAGACATGCCGCAAGCCATCGATTTCTATTTCGATTTTTCCTCGCCCTACGGCTATCTCGGCTCGGAGCGCATCGACGCCCTGGCCGCGAAACATGATTGCGATGTGGTTTGGCGGCCCTATCTGATGGGCGCGGTGTTCAAGCAGCTCGGCACCAGCCCGCTGGTGTCGCAACCCGTCAAGGGACCCTATTCGCGCCACGACCTGATGCGCTCGGCGCGCCTCTACGGCATCCCCTTCAACATCCCCGACCCGTTTCCGGTCAACAGCGTCGCCGCCTGCCGCGCCTTTTACTGGTTGGTGGATCGGGATGCGGCGTTGGCCAGGCAATTGGCGCAGGCCCTCTATCGCGGCTATTTCATCGACAACCGCAACCTCGGCGAGGCCGAAACCGTGATCGAGACCGCGGCCGCGCTCGGCATCGACAGGGAGGCGCTCGGCGCGGCGCTACAGGACGGCGAGGTCAAGGCGCGTCTCAGAACCGAGGTCGAAGCCGCACTGGAAAAAGGCGTCTTCGGCGCGCCGTTTTTCATCCATGGCGACGAGCAATTCTGGGGCTGCGACCGCATGGACCATCTCGACAAATGGCTCGAGACCGGCGGCTGGTGAGCCGCTAGGCGGCGGCGCAGCGCTGCAAGACCTGCTGGAACAGCGCCGGGTCGGCGTTGCCGCCGGAGAGGATTAGGCCGATTTTGCGGCCCGCCATTTGTTGCTTTTCCTTGAGAACCGCGGCGAGCGGGGCGGCGCCGGCGCCTTCGGCGAGGTTGTGCGTGTCGCTCAGATAATGCGCCATGGCGTCGAGGATTTCTTCGTCGTTAACGCGGACGATGCGCTCGGCCCCGGCGCGGATGATCTCCAGCGCCTCGGCGACCGGCACCCGGCACGCCATGCCGTCGGCCAGGGTGTCGGCGCTGTTGGTGCTGATCACCTCGCCGGCCTCGAAGGAAAGCGCGTAGGCGGCGGCGTTTTCGCTGACCACGCCGACGATCTCGGTCTTGAGGCCGAGCGCGTCGCGCGCCGATATGAGGCCGCAAATGCCCGAGCCGAGGCCGATCGGCACATAGACCGTATGCAGATCGGGCACGGCGCGGAACAGCTCCAGGGCATAGCTGGCGACGCCTTTGGCCAGGCCGATATCGAAAGAGGGAACCAGCGTCACACCGTCGCCGCCGGCCAGGGTCATGCAATGTTCCAAGGCCTCCTGGAAATCGCGGCCATGTTCGATCAATTCGGCGCCGAAAGCCTGCATCGCGGCGTTCTTGCCGGGCGAATTGCCGATCGGTACGACGATGGTGGCGCCGAGCCCGGCGCGCGCGGCGGCGAAGGCGATGCTCTGGCCGTGATTGCCGCGCGTCGCGGCGAGCACCCGCGAGGTGCCGCCCTCACGCTTGAGCGCATCCATGTAAACCAGCCCGCCGCGCACCTTGAAGGCGCCTATGGGCGTGTGATTCTCATGCTTGACCCAGATTTCGGCGCCGACTCGGCGGCTCAGCAGCGGCCAGCAAATTTGCGCCGTCGGTGTGAGTGTTTGGTGAACCAGCGCCGCCGCTTCCTCGAGTTCGCCCAAATTCGGTAATTTCATATCCACTCCAGCGTCTTGACGGCAGCACTATAGACCAGCCGAGGGAAGCGGCGCGACGATCATGTTTGATTCGCGCACGCGGGCGGGTAATCTTGGCGGCGAAGGAGGAGTCCCTGCATGGCGCAGTTGCAAAGCAAGGTCGATACCGGCTCGCCGGAATTCGCGGAAAATGCCGGCGCGATGCAATCTCTCGTCGATGGTCTCAACGCGACCTTGGCCGAGGTACGCGGCGGCGGCGGTGAAAAAGCGCGCGCGCGCCACTCGGAGCGCGGCAAAATGCTGCCGCGCGAGCGCATCCAGGCGCTTATCGATCCGGGCACGGAATTGCTCGAATTCTCGCCCCTGGCGGCGCACGGCCTTTACGGCGGAGAAGTGCCGGCTGCGGGAATTGTCACCGGCATCGGGCGCGTATCCGGGCGCGACTGCATGCTGATCGTCAATGACGCGACGGTAAAGGGCGGCACCTATTATCCGCTGACGGTGAAGAAACATCTGCGCGCTCAGGAAATCGCCGCGACAAACCGCCTGCCATGCATTTATCTGGTCGATTCCGGCGGCGCCAATCTGCCGCACCAGGACGAGGTTTTTCCCGACCGCGATCATTTCGGCCGGATATTTTACAATCAGGCGCGCATGTCGGCCGCCGGCATCGCCCAGATCGCCGTCGTCATGGGTTCGTGCACAGCCGGCGGCGCTTACGTGCCGGCGATGTCCGACGAAACCATCATCGTCAAGGAACAGGGCACGATTTTCCTCGGCGGGCCGCCGCTGGTCAAAGCCGCCACCGGCGAGGAGGTGACCTCGGAAGATCTCGGCGGCGCCGATGTGCATACGCGGATCTCCGGCGTCGCCGATCATATGGCGGAAAACGACAGCGCCGCGCTGGAGCGCACACGCGCCATCGTGGCGCGCCTGAACGGCATCGAAAACGGCACCCGCGATCACGTCCAGCCGGTGCCGCCAGCGCATGACGCAAAACAGATTTACGGCATCGTGCCGACCTCGCTCCGGCGTATGTTCAATGTCCGCGAAGTCATCGCGCGCATCGTCGACGGCAGCGAATTCGACGAGTTCAAGGCGCGCTACGGCCAGACCCTGGTGACCGGCTTCGCCCGCATCGAAGGGCGGCTGGTCGGAATCCTCGGCAATAACGGCATTCTGTTTTCGGAATCGGCGCTCAAGGGGGCGCATTTCGTCGAACTTTGCTGCCAGCGCCGCATTCCCCTTATTTTTCTGCAGAACATCGTCGGTTTCATGGTCGGCAAGCGCTACGAGCAGGGCGGCATCGCCAAGGACGGCGCCAAGCTGGTCATGGCGGTGGCCTGCGCCGCGGTGCCGAAATTCACCGTCGTCATCGGCGGCAGCTTCGGCGCCGGCAATTACGGCATGTGCGGGCGCGCCTATGAGCCGCGCTTCCTGTGGATGTGGCCCAATGCGCGGGTTTCCGTGATGGGCGGCGAACAGGCGGCCAGCGTGCTGGCGCGCATTCGCCGCGACCGCATCGAGGAAGATGGCGGCGACTGGTCGGAAGAAGAAGAGACCGCGTTCAAGGCGCCGATTCTCGAGCAATATGAAACCCAGGGACAACCCTATTATTCCTCGGCCCGCTTGTGGGACGACGGCGTAATCGATCCGGTGGACACCAGAGCCGTTCTCGCCCGCGGACTTGCGGCGGCGGCGAATGCGCCGGTCGAACGATCAACATTTGGCATATTCAGGATGTAATCAAATGGCCGAAGGACATGTGCTTGTCACCGTAGATACCAAGGGTGTGGCGACCGTCACGCTCAACCGGCCCGAAATGCACAACGCGATTAACGGCGAGGCGATCGAGCGTCTGACCCGTGAATTGCGCACGCTGGGCGAAGATGAAGATGTCCGCATCGTGTTGCTGACCGCCCGCGGCCCGAGTTTTTGCGCCGGCGCGGACCTCAATTGGATGAAGAAGACGGCCGAGTTTTCGGAGGCCGAAAACCTGCAGGATGCCAGCGCCCTGGCCGAATTGCTGCTGGTTCTCGATACCCTGCCGAAACCGACCATCGCACTGATTCAAGGCCCCGCCTATGCCGGCGGCGTCGGCCTTATCTGCGCCTGCGATATCGCCATCGCCGCGCGCAGCGCCCGCTTTTCCATCACCGAGGTCAGGCTCGGATTGATCCCCGCCGTGATCAGCCCGTTCGTCATCAATGCCATCGGCGAAAGTTACGCCAGGCGATATTTTCTCACCAGCGAGCGCATCTCCTCGGCCGACGCCGAGCGCATCGGCCTGGTGCATGAGGTGGTGCCGGACGAGGCGTTGGCGGTGCGCGGCGAAACCTTCGTCAACATGCTTATGAAGGGCGGCCCCAAGGCCCTGACCGAAGCCAAGGGCCTGATCGCGGCGGTGCATGGCCGCCCGCTCGACAACAACATGCTGGTCGATCTGGCCAGGCGGATCGCGCGCATCCGCGTCTCCGACGAGGGTCAGGAGGGCATGAGCGCCTTCGAGGAAAAAAGGAAACCGAGTTGGCAGTAATTTTCTGATGGCGTTGCATCTGCTCAAGCTGGCGGTCGGTATCGAGAATATCGGCCATTTGCGCGAGGTTCAGGCGCGCCGGCTGGCCGAGAACGGCAGCCTCTGCCATGTCACGCGATTCATGCCGCGCCGCGCCGAACAGGTGTTGGATGGCGGTTCGCTGTTCTGGGTGGTGCGCAATTTCATCCGCGTGCGCCAGCGGCTGCTCGATTTGCGGCTCGTCACCAGTGAGGAAACCGGGCGTAGCAAATGCGCCTTCGTTCTCGATCCCGAACTGGTTTTGACCGTTCCGGCGCGGCGCCGGCCGCACCAGGGCTGGCGCTATTTCGACGCCGGCAGCGCGCCGCCGGATCTCGGCGCTTCGATCGAGGAATTCGGTGACATGCCGCTGGAAATGGCTGCCGAGCTGCGCGCCCTCGGACTCATATAGCTTGGCCATGAGGCTTTCATGCTAGGCTTCGATTGAAATCAATACGAATAGGAGAACATCATGGCTGCAACGAATTGGCGCATCGCGGGCGATTATTTCGAGACCTGCAATTGCGATTATCTGTGCCCGTGCATCTATACCAACATGCTGGCGCAGCCGACCCATGACGACTGCATCGCCGCCATCACCATGCGCGTCAACGACGGCAATTTCGGCGATACCGATCTCGCCGGCGTCGCCTTCATTATCGCTATAAGGGTCGTGGGCCCGATGGCCAATGGCAACTGGACCGTCGGGCTCATTATCGACGAAAAGGCGAGCGACGCCCAGGTCGGTGCGGTCGCGCAGATCTGTTCCGGCGATTTCGGCGGCCCGATGGAAACCGGCGCCGCCGACCCCAACCAGCCGATCTACATCGATAATACGGCGCATCCGGCCAACAAGAGGCTCGCCCTGGCCACCGGCAGCGAGAGCCACATGCATGTTTTCGGCATCGATTGGGACGATGCCGAGGGCGGCCATAACGGACATTTCGCGCCCTTCGACTGGTCGCCCGCGTAAGCGCCGCGCCACGGATTTTTCTCGCCATGAGCTATACCGACTGGAGCATCAAGGGCCCGGATTTTGGCAGTTGCAACTGCGACTGGGGCTGCCCGTGCCAGTTCAACGCGCCGCCGACATATGGCGATTGCCGGGGCATGGCGGCGATGCATATAGAGGAGGGGTTTTTCGGCGATGTCAGATTGGACGGCCTCAACTGGGTGAGCATCTTCGCCTGGCCGGGGGCGGTTCATGAAGGCGGCGGCGAAAAGCTGTCGATTGTCGACATCCGCGCCGACGCGGCGCAGCGCCAGGCGATCTTGGCCATCCAGAGCGGTGCGCATAGCGAACCCGGTGCCACGGTGTTCGATGTCTTCGCCAGCGTCGTCGACACCATACATGAACCTCTTTTCGAGGCGATCGAGTTCGAAGTCGACGTCGCGCGCCGCACGGCGGTTGTCAATGTGCCGGGCCTCGTGCAATCGCGCGGCACGCCGATACGCAATCCGGTGACCGGCGCCGAGCACCACATCAAGATCACCGTGCCGGAGGGCTTCGAATTTATCGAGGCCGAATGCGGCAGCGGCACCACCAAGACCGATGCCGCGATCGCTCTCGATTTCACCGACAGCTATGGCCAGTTCGCCATGATCCACCTGACGCCGAGGGGCCCGGTGGGCGCTTGATCGGCACAATGATCGAAGATGTTGTCAAACGGGATCGCCTGGTTGTCCTCGCCAGCCTGTTGCTGGTGGCGGCGCTGGCCTGGGCCTATTTGATTAACATGGCGCTCGGCATGAGCGACATGGCGGGTATGGGCGGCGCGGGCGACATGGGTGGCATGGGCGATATCGCCGGCGGGCTGAAACCCTGGACCGTCGCCGACGGCATCCTGATGTTCGCCATGTGGGCGATCATGATGCTGGCCATGATGCTGCCCAGCGCCGCGCCGATGATATTGATATTCGCCCGCGTCAACGCCAAGCAGCGCGACAAGGGCAATGTATACGTCCCGACCGCCATATTTACCGCCGGCTATGTGATCGTCTGGACTCTGTTCAGCCTGTTGGCGACGGCGGCGCAATGGGGCTTGCAAAATGCCGCTTTGCTGTCGCCGGCGATGGTGAGCACCAGCGCCTATCTCGGCGCGGCGCTGTTTATCGCCGCCGGAATATATCAATGGACGCCGCTCAAACAGGCTTGCCTCAAGCATTGCCGCTCGCCGCTTGAGTTCATCATGCACCATTGGCGCCCGGGACGGGCCGGCGCCTTGCGCATGGGGCTGGGTCACGGCGCCTTTTGCCTGGGTTGCTGCTGGTCGGTCATGGCGCTGCTTTTTGTCGGCGGCGTGATGAACCTGATCTGGGTCGCCGTCATCACGATATTCGTGGCGGCGGAAAAAATGTTTCCGCATGGTCCGTGGATCGGGCGCACCGCCGGCGTGGCGATGATTGCGGCGGGCGTGTATCTCTTGGCGTGATAGCTTGGAGCGGCGATGCAGCGGAATTCGGAATCACGTGCCGCCGTCAGCGCGCTTTGCCGCGCCGATGAGGGGGTTTGCGTAAAATACTTGCTGCCGCGCGCCGAGTTGCCGCTCGATGCCGAGCAGCGCGCCCAGGCCCTCGCCCGGACATTGGTGGAACGCGTGCGCCGGCAACGCCGCGAAGCCGGCGGCCTCGACGCGTTCCTGGTTGAATTCGGCCTCGATACCGAGGAAGGCGTGGTGCTGATGTGCCTCGCCGAGGCGTTCCTGCGCATTCCCGACAGTGACACCGCGGACCTTCTGATCCGCGACAAGATCGGCAGCGCCGCTTGGGAAAGCCATTTGGGCGGCAGCGAATCCATATTGGTCAATGCATCGACCTGGGCGCTGATGCTGGGCGGGCGTCTGGTCCGCCTGCACGAAGCCGCCGGAAGCCAGCCCTGGCAACTCGTGCAAAAGGCCGTGGCGCGGGCCGGCGAGCCGGTGATACGCCAGGCCGTCGGCCAGGCCATGCGCATCATGAGCCGGCAGTTCGTCATGGGCCGCGATATCGCCGACGCGCTGGCGCTGGCGCGCGGTGGCGAGGCGAAAGGCGTACGCCATTCATTCGACATGCTCGGCGAGGCGGCGCTCACCAAGGATGATGCGGAGCGCTACTTCGCCGCCTACCGCGACGCCATCGAAGCCATCGGCGCCGCCAATGACGGCAATAACGCCAGCGTCTTCGCGGCGGCGAGCATATCGGTCAAGCTCTCGGCTCTGCATCCGCGCTTCGAATACGCCAAATCCTCGCGCCTCGGCGACGAATTGGCGCCGCGTCTCGGCGCATTGGCGGAACTGGCCAGAAAACAGGGCATCGGGCTGACCCTGGATGCAGAGGAAGCCGACAGGCTGGAGCCGTTGCTCGACATGTTCGGTGCGATCTATCGGGCGGGAGAGGATTGGCAGGGCTTCGGGATCGTCGTCCAGGCCTATCAAAAGCGCGCGCCGGCGGTCATCGATTGGCTCGCCGAGCTCGCCCGCGCGGCCGGCCGGCGCATTCCCGTCAGGCTGGTCAAGGGCGCCTATTGGGACAGCGAGATCAAGCATGCGCAGGAACAGGGGCTGGACGGCTATCCGGTGTTCACGCGCAAGGCGGCGACCGATGTTTCCTATATCGCCTGCGCGCGGCGCCTGTTGAATTCGAACGAACTCTTCTATCCGCAATTCGCCACCCATAATGCGCGCACCGTCGCCACGCTCGCCGAAATGGCGGCCAGCGATAGCGAATATGAATTTCAGCGGCTGCACGGCATGGGCGAGGCGCTCTACGACGCGCTGGCCGAGGAAAGCCGGCCCGCGGCACCCTGCCGCGTATATGCCCCGGTCGGCGCGCATAAAGACCTGTTGCCCTATCTGGTTCGCCGCCTGCTCGAAAACGGCGCCAACACGTCATTCGTCAACCGTATCGCCGATGACGCGGCGCCGATCGAGGACGTCATCCGCAACCCCATCGAGATTATCGAAGCCATGCCCTATCAGCCGCATCCGGGCATTCCGCTGCCGCGCCGGATGTTCGCGCCGGAGCGCCTCAATTCGCACGGCCTCGATCTCGCGGACGCGGCGAGCGTCGCGTCGATCAGCGCCGCCATCGATGAAGCGCTCAAGGAGGAATGGCTGGCGCGGCCGATCGTGGCGGGCCAGGAACATGACGGCGCGCCGATCCCGGTCGGCAACCCGAGCGACCAACGCCGCACCGTCGGGACGGTGGTCGAGGCGGGCGAAGGCGCGGTGCAGCGCGCGCTCGCCAGCGCCCTTGGCTGTCAATCGGCGTGGTCGGCGAGCGCCGCCGAGCGGCGCGCCGAGGCGCTCGACAATTACGCCGACCTCTTGGAACAAAATCTCGCCCCGGCGATGGCGCTTTGTATCCGCGAGGCCGGCAAAACGATTCCCGACGCGCTGGCCGAGGTTCGCGAGGCGGTCGATTTCGCGCGTTACTACGCCCAGCGCGCGCGCATCGATTTCGCCGCGCCGGTCCGCCTGCCGGGCCCGACCGGCGAAAGCAACATGATCGCCCTG
The DNA here is from genome assembly GCA_913053235.1 of uncultured Alphaproteobacteria bacterium. Classification (GTDB taxonomy): domain Bacteria; phylum Pseudomonadota; class Alphaproteobacteria; order UBA828; family UBA828; genus PTKB01. The sequence goes on along the minus strand of CAJXFT010000063.1, from coordinate 574 downwards.
GCCGGGCGCGGCGTTTTCGCCTGCATCAGCCCATGGAATTTTCCCCTCGCCATTTTCAGCGGCCAGGTGTCGGCGGCCCTCGCCGCCGGCAATGCGGTTATCGCCAAGCCGGCCGAGCAAACGCCGCTGATCGCCGCCTTCGCCGTTCGCCTGATGCACCGGGCCGGCATTCCGGTCGATGCGCTGCACCTTCTTCCCGGCCCCGGCGCCACCATTGGCGCGGCGCTGAGCGGCGCCGAAGGCGTTGCCGGCGTCGCCTTCACCGGCTCCAACGAGACGGCGCGTGCAATCGCCAAATCGCTCGCCGCCCGGCCCGGCCCGCTGGCGCCGCTGATCGCCGAGACGGGCGGGCAAAATGTGATGATCGTCGATTCGAGCGCTCTGATGGAGCAGGCCGTCGCCGACGCCGTGACCTCGGCATTTTCCAGCGCCGGGCAGCGTTGCTCGTGCCTGCGCGTGGTTTTTCTGCAGGAGGAAATCGCCGCCACGTTTATCGCCAAGCTGGACGGCGCCATGCAGGAATTGGAAGTCGGCGATCCGCTGCTGCTGGCCACCGATATCGGGCCGCTGATCG
>CAJXFT010000062.1 GCA_913053235.1 uncultured Alphaproteobacteria bacterium | reverse complement strand
ACATTGATTCAGACTTTTGCCCGTTTGGGAATCCCCTAAATGAGTCCCAAACTGCGCAGGTTGGTATAACACCCCATGAAGGGCGTACGATCCCGATTTCTTGGTCTATTGTTTGGACCGCATTGAAATTATCCTTGCCGGCGCCGGTTTTGGCAATCGCGGTTTACAAATATTCTTTTGATTTCAACAAACTGCGACAAATGGCCGCATATTTATTATGGCTTATCTCCTACCTCGCCGGCGCTATATCCGGCCCGATCCGGCGGGTTGGCACGGCACTTGCATCGTAAATAAGCGGTATGCCAATGACGATTTTACTCCGCGCGACCGCCGTCGCCATGCTTGTCATGGTGACCCTTTGCCTTGCGCGCGCGCCGGCGCGGGCGGAGCAGGACGGGCTGCCGGCCAACATGGTCTGCGAGCGCCACATCAATGAAGCGGAAAGAGCGCTTGATATTCCGAGCCAGCTTTTGCAGGCCATCGGCCTGGTCGAATCGGGCGTTTGGAACGAGGCGCGCGGGCGCAGCATCGCCTGGCCGTGGACGGTCTACGCGCAAAAACACGGCCGCCGGTTTGCCAGCAAGTCCGAGGCTCTCACCGAAGTTCGCCGTCTTTACAATCAGGGCGTGCGTAATATCGATATCGGCTGCATGCAGGTCAATCTCCGCTATCACGGCCGGGCCTTCGACAGCCTGGAAGAAGCCTTCGACCCGGCGCACAATGTGGCCTATGCCGCGCTGCTGCTGAAAAGCCTGTACCGCGATGCGCATTCGTGGAGCACCGCCATCGCGCGCTACCATTCCTGGACCCCCAAGCTGGCGCGGCGGTACTACAATAAGGTCAAGAATGCCTGGGGGACGGCGCGCCGTGCCGCCTATGAAGACCGCCGCCTGGCCGACCAGGAAGCGCGTCGGGCACGCCGCGCCCAGAGAGCTGAACGCAAGCGATTGCGAATCCTGGCGCGCGCCGAATAGCGCATTTCACATTCGCAAGCGACTGCTCGGGATCTGCCCTTACCCTTTAATCCGCCGTTTCGGTATCGACCGCGAGGCGGTCGCGAAGGTCGTTTTTCATCACCTTGCCGTAATTGTTCTTGGGCAGGCTGGTCTCGAAAAAATATTCCTTGGGCCGCTTGAAACGGGCGATGTGATCCAGGCATAGCTGGTCGAGAGTCTGGGCGGCCACTTGCGGGCCCTCCGCCCGCACCACGAACGCCACCACTTCCTCGCCCCAGTCCTTGTGCGGCCGCCCGACGACCGAAACCTCGCGCACACCGTCATGGCGCAGCAACACCTCCTCGATTTCGCGCGGATAGATATTCGTACCGCCCGATATGATCATGTCCTTGGAGCGGTCCAACAGGGTGAGGAAGCCGTCTTCGTCGACGCTGCCGATATCGCCGGTGTGCAGCCAGCCGCCGCGCAAGGCCGCCGCCGTTGCCTCCGGGTCCCGCCAATAGCCGGTCATCACGATATCGCCGCGCACCACCACCTCGCCGGATTCTCCGGCCGGCAGTTGGCGGTCGTTTTCATCGACGACGCGAAATTCCAAATCGGTGCGGGCGATTCCGGTGGAGGCGATACGCTCCCGGTAACGCGGGTGATCGCGATCGGCGTAGAATTGGCGCGACAGATAGCTGATATTCATCGGCGCCTCGCCCTGCCCGTATATTTGCACCAGCTTGGGGCCGAAGATTTTCAGCGCCTGCTCGACATCGGCGACATACATCGGCGCGCCGCCGTAATAGAGCAGTTTCAGATTGCGCGTATCGGCGCCCGCCATGGCGGGGCTGTTCATGAGGCGAACGATCATGGTCGGCGCGCCGAACATGGTAACGCCCGAAAAATGCGGAATGAGGCCGAGTATCTCCTCGGCGTCGAAGCCGCCGCTCTCGGGGATGATGTTGTTGGCCGCCTTGGCGACATGGGGCAGGCCGTAAAGCCCCGAGCCGTGCGACAGGGGTGCCGCGTGCAGGACGCTATCCTGCGAGCTTATGGGATCCATATCGGCAAAGTAGGTGAGCGTCATGATCAGCAGGTTGCGGTGGCTCAGCGTCGCCCCCTTGGGGCGCCCGGTGGTGCCGCTGGTATAGAACAGCCAGGCCGGATCCTCCGGCGCGCGGCTCTCATAAGGCATCGCCTGGCCGGCCGAGAGCGCCCTGTAGCTATCGCCGCCCGTCGTGATGACGGCTTCCAGGACGGCGGAATCGGCGGCCAATTTCTCGATCGCGGGCGCCAGATCCGGCGCGGTGAAGCACGCCCGCGCACCCGAATTGGCAAAAATATAGGCGAATTCGGAAGGATGGAGCTTGGCGTTGACCGGCACCGCCACCATGCCGGCGTACCAAATCCCGAACAGGGTTTCGAGAAATTCGGGCCGGTTGGACATGGCAATCGCCACCCGATCGCCGGCATCCAGGCCATAATCCCTTCTCAGCGCGCCGCCGATCGCCCCGGCGGCGCGGTGAAAGCCGCCATAATCGGACCAGGTCTCCAACCCCCTCGTAATGGCCGGCCGGTCTGCGAAGCTGAGCGCCGCCTTGGCGAGCAATGCCGCGATGTTCATGCCTGTCTCCGTTTAAATAGAAACGGCGCGGAGGGCCATATCCGTGCCGCTCCGCGCCGTCTTGTAAGCTCACGCACACCCGAGGCGGCATGAAGAATTAAGGCGCTAGAACTGTCCCTCCTGGACCCTGTAGATATCCGGATTTCCCGGGTTTTCCATATAGGACAGGCGCAAGGATACGCGCTGCGCCGCCTCGCCGCCTTCTTCGCTCTGATCATCGGAGGCGCGTGTTGCGTTCAACACCAAAAGCACCATGCGGCCCTCATCGTCGGAGCCGCGGAAAACCACCGTCGCGCCGACCTCGACCGGCTGGTTGACGATCACATTCTTGTATCCGCCGGCGCTGAAATAGTTGCGCAATATATTCGCCGTGGCGACCAGCTTTTGTGCCGTGGTATTCGTATCGATCGGATTGCCCCAGACGATATTGACCTGAATCAGGCTTTTGGAATTGTAACCGAATATGTAAGCGACACGCGAAGGGCCGCTTTCCGGAATCAGGTCGTTGGCCGCGACGATCAGGCTTGTCGTCTTTTCGAGGCTGTTCTCCTCGCGCCGCACGGCGTCTTCATCAAGGCCGAATTCCTCGCGCACCAGGTCCATCACATCCGCCTCGGACATGCCTAAATGCGCGGTGCGGAAGCCCTCGACACTCGCCGCTTTCGCCTCATCGTCAGATTGGGCCGCCGCGAATTGCGCCGATGAGAAGAGCAGCGCCGTAAAGACCGCCGCGATCAGGAACTTCATATACTTAACTTGCATTGCTCTCACCCGCTGCCGTTCTGTCAACCAGCCCGGCCCAATTGCTGAGCGACATGAGATGGGAATAAACCAAATGCAGCCAGCCGCGCTGCCGCCACTCCAGGAAGACCTCGCCGGACAAAGCGTTGAACTTGCCTTCGTCGATAATACGGAAACCGCCAAGCGCCAGTTTTTCGCCGGATTTCAGCGTCACTTCCGCCGCGCGCGGGCTCAACAGGCCATTCTCGGATACCGCTTCCGCGAACTGGCGGGTGAATTCATGCTGCGCCTGAAAGGCCTGGCAGAACTCAAGTGCGCGGTTGGTCAAATCGGTTGCTTCGCCGTCCTTGAACAGGCCGCGCTCGCCGCTCTTCTCCAACAGATCGGATTCCGCATCCACGCATAGCGTAAACTGCAAACCGTCCGCGCTGCTCATAAAGATAAACGGATAACGCCGGATATAGGCCGGCACATAGACGCCCTGCTCCCAGGAGCTGTCGCCGGCCAGGAACATATTCTGGCCGGATCTTAGGCCCAGCACGACGACCGGCAGCGCCGGATCTCCGCCGGTGAATACGATCGGGTAATGGCGCACCGCGAGGCCGAACTCCACCGCGTTGAGCGGCACGGAATTCGAGGCCCGCGAGAAGCCGTAATTGCTCTCCGCCTTGATCGAAAGGTCGCTGTGCTGCTCGCTATTGAGCGCTTCGGGCTTGGCATAGAATAACGGCCCGCCCGCGGATTGATCGGGGGCGCCATCCCCGGCCGCGGGAGATCCCACCTCGGTGGCTTCCGCCGCCTTACCTTTGGGATCCTTATCTTTGGCCTTCTTTTTACCGTTGCTCACGATGGAGAATTCCTGGTTCGTTCAAAATTTGCTGAAGAGCACAACATGATCGGCAATTGTTAGCAAAAACTCCGTGCGTCTTCAACCAGTTCACCATCGTCGGTCAACACGTAATCAGATCCGTCCTCACTTCCGGTTCATTCATCGTTGAACGCCTGGTTCTCTTCCTCGCCATCAAGGGCGTCATCATCGCCAAAGAGCTCATCGTCGCCCTCTTCTTCATCGCCGAAGAGCTCGTCTTCTTCCTCGCCGCCCTCTTCACCATCGCCCTCTTCTTCCTCGCCGAAGAGCTCGTCCTCTTCCTCGTCCTCGTCTTCCTCGACAGCACCGGCGGCCGGGCTGATACCGAAGTCGCCCCAGAATTCGCCGAGGAAGTCCGATTCGCCCTCGACCGGCTCACCGTCGCCGCCCGCGGCCGGCGCCACGGAGAGGTTGGCGCCGATCGAGCAGGCGATGATGGCGTAGCCTTCGGCCGTCGGATGGACGCCATCGCCCGCCGCCATCGTGGCGCGCCAATCGGCGCTGTGGCCGAGCGCCGTCATCACGTCGACATAACCGACCGCCATTTCGCCGCACAGCGCCGCCAGTCGCGCGTTCATGTCGGCGATCAGGTCGTTGTCGATTTCGAGCTTTTTCCCGGGCAGGATTTGCGGCGTGCCGCGCGCCGCGTCGACCGGGGTCGGCCCGACGAAAATGGTCGGCAGCCAGGCCGTGGCGGCGGCCAGAATGGCGCCGGCATTTTCCACGCTTTGCGCCGGCTCGACGCGGCGCACGCCGTCGATGCGGGCGCAATCATTGATGCCGAAAGCGAACACCAGGGCGCCGGGCATCTCGGCCGGCAGGCGCGCCGTGGCCTCATCGCGCCAGCGCTTGCGGATCATGCTCGAGGTATCGCCGCGGACACCTAAATTATAGGCGGTGATGTCGGTTCCGTCGCGCCGCGCACTCGCGCTCAGCACGGCCGGCCAGCCGCCATACTGCGGATCGCCATAGCCGTTGGTGATCGAATCACCGATGAAACAGATGCGCAATGCCATGCCGCCCGGATCCTCGGCCGCCCGGTTAACTCTCTGTTATTTCCTGCAAGGCGTCGATATTCGTCAGCTCGATCTCGCTCAGGGATTTTTGCTTGATCAGCGCCTGGCCCTTCAGTTGCGAAAGTGTCCGGCTCACGGTTTCGATGGTAAGGCCGAGATAATCGGCAATATCGCCGCGCGTCATCGGCAGATCGAGCGAGCCCAGCCCGGCGCCCCGGCGCTGCTCGCGCTCCGAAAGTTGAAGCAGAAACGAGGCGATTTTTTCAAGCGCCGTTTTTCGCCCCAACAGCAGCATTTGGTCCTGCGCCGCGACGAGTTCGTCATTGGCGATGTCGAACAGCCGGCGGCGCAAATGCGGGAAGCGGTCAAACGCCTCTTCCAGGCGTTGGCGCGGAAAACGGCACAGGCTGACATCGGTGACGGCCTCGGCGCTATAGGCGTAACCCACTCGGCTGGACAGGCCGAGAAAGTCGCCGGGCAGCAAAAACCCGGTGATTTGCCGGCGGCCGTCGAGGAGTAGTTTATATAATTTTACCACGCCGCTCGTCACATTAAAGACATGATCGGCCGGATCACCCTCTTGTATGATCACCTGCTGCGGCTCGATGCGCAGACGCGTAACAATCGCCGACAATTCGGCGATTTCGCGCTCGGGCAGTCCGGCGCAAAAAGTCAGGCTGCGGAATTCGCAGGCCCGGCAATCCATCGCCGCGCAGGGCGCGATGCGTGGCTGGTTGGGCTTGGCCCTCGGCAAGGTCATTATGGTGTTCCCGCGTTTTATTGTGGACGACTCCCCTCGCCCGGCATTGCGTTGATGAACCAATCTAGCATTGTGCGCGCCTTTATCGCCTTATTTTTTTTGTCTTATTTTTTCTTTTTAATGCGCGCCCGGCCGGCCCTCTCCCCGGGGCGAGGTCACGAACGGCGGCATAAACCTTTTGTCGCGCACCTACCTTCGCGCTATCCTGCTCTCCTAGAATGAGATCGCCACCTGAATTTTCGCCCGCGGCGCGGAGAACGGGAATCAGCGGAGGGAGCATGCCGTCCAACGATACATCCACCACGATCACGATAGCCGTGACCGTGAACGGCCGGAGCGTAAGCGAAAGCGTGCCGGCAAATATGTTGCTCTCCGCCTTTCTGCGCGAGCGCCTCGGACTGACCGGCACCCACATCGGATGCGACACCAGCCAGTGCGGCGCCTGCCATGTGCATGTCGATGGCCGTTGTGTGAAATCCTGCGCCATGCTGGCGGTGCGCGCCGACGGCGCCGAGGTAATCACGGTCGAGGGTCTGGGCAGCGAAACGGCGCTGCATCCCATGCAGGCCGCGTTCAAGGAGCATCACGCATTGCAGTGCGGATTCTGCACGCCGGGCATGTTGATGACGACGATCGAATTGGCGCGCGCCAAGCCGGATGCCAGCGAAAGCGAAATCCGCGGCCACCTGGAGGGCAATCTGTGCCGCTGCACGGGCTATCACAATATCGTCAAGGCGATCGCCGCCGGCGCGCGCGACATGGCCGAGAGCGGCTGATATCCGGCTCGGTTTGAGAGGAAAGTGTTGCGCGACATGGGTGAAACGAAGAAAGTGTAGAAAACCAACGTTGTAGGAAAGTGCGGGAGGTGCACGGCGTGTTAAAATCACTTCAAATCAATCCTGAAAAATGTACTGGATGCCTGCAGTGCGAGCTCGCTTGTTCGTACGAGAACGAGGGCCTGTTCAACCCGGCCAAATCGCGCATCAAGGTGTTCAATTTCCACGATCAGGGCCGCATGGTGCCCTATACCTGCACCCAGTGCGACGATGCCTGGTGCATGTCGGCATGCCCTGTGGATGCTATTTCGGTGGATGCCGAGACCGGTGCCAAAGTGGTGTCGGACGCGGCTTGCGTCGGCTGCAAGGTGTGCACCATCGCCTGTCCGTTCGGCACCGTGAATTACAATGCCGCGAGCGGCAAGGTCATCAAATGCGATCTCTGCGGCGGCGATCCGAAATGCGCCAGCGCCTGCCCGACCGAGGCGATCGCCTATGTCGACGCCAACTGGACCGGCCTCGACAAGATGCGCGGTTGGGCGGAGAAGACGGATTCCGGCGCGCAGGCCGAGGCCTAGGGGGGAAATAGATCATGTCGTGGGCAAGAAACATATTGCGCGTGAACCTGAGCAAGGGCACGTGTGCCAACGAACCGTTGAACATGGAGTGGGCGCAGAAATATCTCGGCCAGCGCGGCCTGGCGACCAAATATCTGGTCGAGGAGACCGACCCCAAGGTCGATCCGCTGTCGCCGGACAACAAGCTGATCATGGCGACCGGCCCCCTGACCGGCACCTGCGCCTCGACGGCGGGGCGCTATTCGGTGATCACCAAGGGGGCGCTGACCGGCGCCATTGCATGCTCGAACTCGGGCGGCTTTTTCGGCAATGAGATGAAGAACGCCGGCTACGACATGATCATCTTCGAAGGCAAGTCGAAGAAGCCGGTCTACCTGCTGGTCGAGGACGACAGTGCGCAACTGATCGACGCCGGCGACTATTGGGGCAAGTCCTGTTGGGATACCGAAGAAGGCATCAAGGCCAAGCACCAGGATCCCCTCATTCGCGTCGCTTCGATCGGCGTCTCCGGCGAAGTCGGGGTGAAATACGCCTGCGTGGTCAACGATATGCACCGCGCGGCGGGGCGTTCGGGTGTCGGCACGGTGATGGGCTCGAAGAATTTGAAAGCCGTCGCGATTCGCGGCTCGCTCGGCGTGCAGGTCGATGACGCCGACAAATTCCTCGCCGCCGTTTCGTCGGGCAAGGCGGTGATCGCCGACAATCCGGTGACCGGCCAGGGCCTGCCGGCGTTCGGCACCCAGGTGCTGATGAACGTGATCAACGAATCGGGCGCCCTGCCGACGCGCAACCATCTCGACAGCCAGTTCGCCGGCGCCAGCAAGATATCGGCCGAAGCGATGGCCGAGGCGCGCGAAGGCGACGGCAAGACCAACCTGTTGACCACCTCGGCCTGCTTCGGCTGCACCATCGCCTGCGGGCGTATTTCGACGATCGAGCGCGGCCACTACACGGTGGCCGAGCGGCCGCAATATCAGATCGCCTCGGGCGGTTTGGAATATGAAGCCGCCTGGTCGCTCGGCGCCGCCACCGGCGTCGACGATCTCGACGCGCTGACCTTCGCCAACTTCGTCTGCAACGAGCAGGGCATGGATCCGATCTCGTTCGGCGCCACGGTCGGCGCGGCGATGGAAATGTATGAAAACGGCGACATCAGCGACAAGGAAACCGGTGGGCTTGAAGTCAAGTTCGGCTCGGCCAAGGCGCTCACCGAACTGGCCGAGTTGACCGGCCGGGGCGAGGGCTTCGGCGCCGAGATCGGACTCGGTTCGAAGCGCATGTGCGAGAAATACGGCAAGCCCGAGCTCTCCATGGCGGTCAAGGGCCAGGAGTTCCCGGCCTATGACGCGCGCGGCATCCAGGGCATGGGTTTAACCTACGCCACCTCGAACAGGGGCGCCTGCCACTTGCGCGGCTATACGGTGTCTTCCGAGATCTTCGGCATTCCGGTGAAAACCGATCCCACCGAATCGGACGGCAAGGCGGGTCTGGTCAAGGCGTTCCAGGACGCCACCGGCGCCGTCGATTCCTCGGGTCTGTGCCTGTTCACGACCTTCGCCTGGTCGCTCGACGATATCGCGCCGCAGGTCGACGCGGCGTGCGAGGGCGATTGGACGCCCGAGCGTCTCGCCGAGGTCGGCGAGCGGGTGTGGACGCTTGAGCGCATGTATAATCTACAGGCCGGCTTCACCGCCGCCGACGACACGCTGCCCAAGCGCCTCTTGAAGGACGCCGCCAAAACCGGGCCGGCGGAAGGCAAGGTCAGCGATCTCGGCAAGATGCTGCCGGAATATTACGATGCGCGCGGCTGGACTTCGGATGGCGTGCCGTCGAACGAAACCTTGCAGCGCATCGCGCTCTGAGAGCGGACCCGCTCTGATCCATGCGTTGTGATCTCTCCGCCGGCGGCAATGGCACGCCACCGGCGGAGCGCCGTATTATTGAAATTCAGCCACGGATATTGCCAGGGGGAAAGCCATGAAACACGTCATCGTTGGCGCCGGACCGGCCGGAGTGGTGGCCGCGGAAACCTTGCGCAAGGGCGATGCGAACGCCGAGATTCAAATCATCGGCGACGAGCCCGAGCCGCCCTATTCGCGCATGGCCATCCCCTATCTGCTGAACGGCGCTATCGCCGAGGACGGCACCTATTTGCGTAAAACCGCGGGGCATTACGACGATCTCAAGATCGGCTACAGCCAGGGCCGCGTCGAAGCGGTCGCCGCGGGCGACAATTCATTAACCTTGGCGGGCGGCGACAAGGTCGCCTATGACCGCCTGCTGTTGGCTACGGGCGCGCGCGCGGTGCAATTGCCGGTGCCGGGCATGGACCTCGCCGGGGTGCATAATTGCTGGACCCTGGCGGACGCCCGCGAGATCGCCAAGCTGGCCAAAAAAGACTCCAACGTGGTGCTCATCGGTGCCGGCTTCATTGGCTGCATCATCCTCGCATCGCTGTTGAAGCTGGCCGGAAACCTGAGCGTCGTCGAGATGGAAGAGCGCATGGTCTCGCGCATGATGGACGGCACCGCGGCCGGCATGTTGAAGCGCTGGTGCGAGAGCAAGAATGTCGAGGTGCTGACTTCGAGCCGGGTCAAAGCCATCGAGGCCGCGAGCGAGGGCGCCGGCGACAAATCGGTGGTGCTCGAGGACGGGCGCAAACTGAACGCCCATCTCGTCGTTCTCGCGGTCGGCGTGGCGCCCAATATGGATTTTCTCGACGGCAGCGGCGTCGCCACCGATGACGGCATCCTGGTCGACGAGCATCTCGCCACCAATGTCGAGAACATCTACGCCGCCGGCGACGTGGCGCAGGGGCCGGATTTCTCGACCGGCGGCCATATGGTGCACGCCATCCAGCCGACCGCCGTCGAACATGGCCGCATCGCGGCGCTCAACATGCTCGGCCACAATCCGCTCTACAAGGGCAGCCTGATCATGAACGTGCTCGCCACCGCCGGCCTGGTATCGAGCTCGTTCGGCAAATGGGACGGCGTCAAAGGCGGCGACAGCGGCGCCCAGACGGACGAGGACAATTACAAATATCTCCGCCTGCAATTCGACGGCGACCGCCTGATCGGCGCGCTCGCCATCGGCATGACCGAACATGTCGGCGTGATGCGCGGCCTGATCACCAACCGCACGCCGCTCGGCGCCTGGAAAGACAGGCTCTTGGCCAATCCCAACCGGGTCATGGAGGCCTACGTCGCCAACAGCCAGCTCTAATACCGGGGAGCGCGCGGGTTGGCGCCATGAAGATCACGGTTAAGCTCTATGCGCTGCTCGGAAGCTACCTGCCGCCGCAAGCGGCGGACAATCAGATCGATGTCGAGGTCGATGAAGGCGCGACGCCGGCGTCGATTTTCGCCGAGTTCCATGTGCCGCCGGAAAACTGCCATCTGGTCCTGGTCAACGGCGTTTTCGTCGCCCCCGGCGAGCGCGCATCGCACCTGCTGAAGGACAATGACGCCGTCGCCGCCTGGCCGCCCATCGCCGGCGGAGATCGGTCATGAGCGAAACCGTAATTTTCGACAAGGAGATGGCGATCACGCATCGCGATTTCATGCGCCTGCTCGCGCGCGCCGTCGGCCACAACGATTTCGAACTGGTGAACGGCGTGATCAGCGTTATCGACGGTGCGCGAAAATTGGAAATCACGCTGTCCGAGGAATCGGAGAGGCGCATCGCCCTGGTGGCGCTGCCCGTCACCTTCGTCCGCTTCGCCCTGACCGGCTATGACGACGCCGCCAAGGAGATGGCGCGCATCGACCTTCGTTTTCAACGCGGCGGCGGATAAGCGGCCGGCCAGCGCGCGCTGAAACAAGTCCCGCCCCTTGACAGCCCACCATGTTAGTAAAGCGGCATGACCGATTTCGGCGCCGCGATATCGACCGCCTTCGCCCTCGTCGCAAATTTGGATAGCGACCTGTCCGAGGTCGTGGCTCTATCGCTCCAGGTGAGCCTCAGCGCGGTACTGATCGCCAGTATCATCGGCCTTCCGGTCGGCGCCGCGCTGGCGCTCTTCCGCTTTCCCGGGCGCACATTTTTGGTCATCGTTTTGAACGCCTTCATGGGCCTGCCGCCGGTGGTGATCGGTTTGATCGTCTATCTGCTGCTGTCGCGCGCCGGGCCGTTCGGCGTATTGGGCCTGCTGTTTACGCCGACGGCCATGATCATCGCCCAGGTGCTGTTGATCACGCCGCTGATCGCGGCGCTGGCGCGCCAGGTCATGGAAACCTTGTGGCTCGAATATGAGGAACAGCTGCGCTCGCTCGGCTCGACGCCGCTGCGCTCGCTCGGCGTCCTTCTCCGAGATGGCCGCTATAGCCTGGTGACGGCGGTCCTCGCCGGCTTCGGACGCGCCATCGCTGAGGTCGGCGCGGTGATGATCGTCGGCGGCAATATCGATCACGTCACCCGCGTCATGACCACTTCCATCGCTCTCGAGGTGAGCAAGGGAAACCTCGCCCTGGCGCTCGGCCTCGGCATCATCCTGGTCATCCTCTCGGTGCTGGTGAACGGCCTCGTCTATGTCCTCAGGGGAATCCACCGCCAAGGGGTGACGCCATGATGAGCGCCGACGCGCCCACGATCTTGCCGCTGGAGTTGAACGCCGTCAGCCTCACATTGGGAGACAAGCGTCTCATCAAGGATATCTCCTGCACCCTGGAAGCGCCGCAAATCACCATCATCATCGGGCCCAACGGCGCCGGCAAAAGCCTGCTGCTCCGCCTCTGCCATGGCCTGCTGCAGCCGAGCGCCGGCGCCATAGACTGGCGCGGTGCCGCGGGGCGCAATCCTTCCCCCCATCAGGCCATGGTGTTCCAGCGGCCGGTGTTGTTGCGCCGCTCGGTGCAAGCCAATATCGACTTCGCCCTGTCGCTGCGCAAGGTGCCGAGGCGGCGCCGGCGCGCGCTTATCGAGGAAGCGCTCACCCGCGCCGGCCTCAAGCGCTTTGCCAAATCCTCCGCCCGCCTGCTGTCGTTCGGCGAACAACAGCGCCTGGCGCTGGCCCGTTCCTGGGCGCTGCGCCCGCAGGTCCTGTTCCTCGACGAGCCCACCGCCAGCATCGATCCGGCGGCAACCCATGTCATCGAGGAAGTTATCCTGGCGATGCGCGAGGAAGGCACCAAGATCATCATGTCGACCCATGATCTCGGCCAGGCGCGCCGGCTCGCCGACGAGGTGTTGTTTCTGCACCGCGGCCGGCTCAAGGAAAAATCCGACGCGGCGGCGTTTTTCGCCGCGCCCAAGAATGATTTGGCCCAGGCGTTCCTGCGCGGCGAATTGCTGTGGTGGCAGCGCCGCGAGCTCACCCCACCCTGAACCTCGACCCGGAGACCGGCCTTGAGATTTATATTCCCGCGCGCGCTTTTGCTGGCCATCGGATTGTTGGCCATCCTTGCCGTGCCGGCGGCGCGCGCCGATGAGCCCTTCATCATCGTCGCCTCGACGAGCTCGACGCAGAACTCCGGCCTGTTCGACCATATCCTGCCGCTTTTCCATGAGGCGAGCGGGATCGAGGTGCGGGTGCTCGCGATCGGCACCGGGCAGGCCGTCCGCCTGGCGCAGAACGGCGATGCCGATATCCTCTTCGTCCATCACAAGCCGTCGGAGGAGAAATTCGTCGCCGACGGCTTCGGCGTGCGCCGTTACGCTGTGATGTATAACGAGTTCGTCATCGTCGGGCCGGCGGCGGACCCGGCCGGCATCGCCGGCATGACCGGCGCCGCGGAGGCGCTCGCCAGGATCGCCGAGAGAGAAGCGCCGTTCGTATCGCGCGGCGACGACAGCGGCACGCATAAGCGCGAATTGGCGCTGTGGCGCGCCGCCGGCGTCGATATCGCGGCGAGCTCGGGAAGCTGGTACCGCGAGGCCGGCAGCGGCATGGGCGCCACCCTGAATATCGCCGCCGCGATGGCGGCCTATGCCCTGGCCGACAGCGGCACCTGGCTGAATTTTCACAATCGTCAGGGCCTGGAGGCGCTGCTCGGCGGCGATCCCATCCTGTTCAACCCATACGGCGTTATTCTCGTCGACAAGGACAAGCATCCGCATGTCAAATCGGCGCTCGGCCAGCGCTTTATCGATTGGCTGATCTCGCCCGAGGGGCAGGCGGCGATCGATTCCTTCACCATCGGCGGCGAACGCGCCTTTACCGCCGATGCGCCAGCCGATATTGTTGCGCCGGGCCAGAAACAATCGGAATAACCCGCCATGTATGAATTCAAATATCATCGTCCGGAGACGCTGGAAGAAGCGGCGAAGCTGCATGGCAGCGCCGAGGATGCGCAATATATGGCGGGCGGGCAAAGCCTGTTGCCGAGCCTTAAATTCCGCCTTTCCCACCCGTCGGATGTGATCGACCTCTCGCGCCTGCCGGATCTCGATTTCATCAGAACCGAAGGCGATGCGCTTGTGATCGGCTCGGCGGTGCGGCATGCCGATGTCGCGGCGTCGGATACCGTGCGCGGCGCCATCCCGGCGCTGGCCAACCTCGCCGCCCTGATCGGCGATCCGCAGGTGCGCAATAGCGGCACCCTCGGCGGCGCCCTCGCCAATAATGACCCGACGGCGGATTATCCGGCCGCCGTGCTCGGCCTCGGCGCCACGGTGATCACCGGCAAACGGCAAATTGCCGCCGATGACTTTTTTGTCGACATGTTCGAAACCGCGCTCGAAGAAGGCGAAATCATCACCGCTGTGAGCTTTCCCAAAGCGGCCAAGGCGGGTTACGCCAAATTCCCCAACCCGGCCTCGCGCTACGCCATCGTCGGCGTATTCGCGGCGGAGGCGGCGGATGGCGTGCGCATCGCCGTGACCGGCGCCGGCGCCTCCGTATTTCGCGCCAGCGCCATGGAAGCGGCGCTCGGCCAATCGCTGGCGGGCGGCGCCGAGCTTCCGCCGGTGTCGCCGGAGGGGCTCAATTCCGACATGCATGCCAGCGCCGAATACCGCGCCCATCTGGTGACGGTCATGGCCGGGCGGGCGATAGAGGCGGCGATCGGCTGATTCCGCCGCTCGCCGCCGTCACGGCATTGTGAAACTGTTTTTCTGGCGCCGGATCGATACGGCGGGGACACTCGGCCCTCGACCAATCGAAGGGAAAGCCGATGAAATTCCTGCTGTTCGCCATGGCGGCGATCTTTCTCTGGGTTTCGGCAGTTGCCGGCTCACATGCCGCGGAGCCGCCCAGTTCCTGGACTTACGAGTGGAAGCAAACTGATTTCTCCCGCAGCTCGGTCGAATTCGACGAGATCAGATCGGGCGGCCCACCCAAGGACGGCATCCCGGCGATCGACCAGCCGAAATACAGCGCCCCCGGCGAGATCGACTATATCGGCGATCAGGAACCCGTCATCACGGTTACCCTCAACGGCGAGACACGCGCCTATCCGGTACGCATCCTGATATGGCACGAGATCGCCAACGATACGCTGGGCGGCGTGCCGATCTCCGTTACCTTCTGCCCGTTATGCAATTCGGCCCTGGTGTTCGACCGCCGCGTCGCCGGCCGGGTGCTCGATTTCGGCACCACCGGCAAGCTGCGCAACTCCGACCTGGTGATGTATGACCGCCAGACAGAGAGCTGGTGGCAGCAATTCACCGGCGAAGCCATTATCGGCGAGATGACCGGCACGCTGCTCACCGCCCTGCCGTCGCGCGTCGAATCGTTTGAGCGCTTCCTGGCGCGGACAGCATCGCACGAAGGCGCCACCGTGCTGGTGCCGACATTCGCCAGCATGCGCAATTACGGCGCCAATCCCTATTCGCATTACGACCGCTCAAGCAAACCGTTCCTCTATAGCGGCGAATTGCCGCAAAATATAGCGCCGCTCGCCCGCGTCGTGGTGGTCGGCAAGGAAGCCTGGAGTCTGGAACTGGTGCAGCGCCTAAAACGCATCGAACGCGGCGACCTGATCATCACCTGGGAAGCGGGGCAAAACTCGGCCCTCGACTCCGGCATGATCAGCATGGGGCGCGATATCGGTAATGTCGTCGTGCAGCGCCAAGGAGCCGATGCGGTGCACGACATCAGCTTCGCCTTCGCCTTCCACGCCTTCCACCCCGAAGCGCCGATCCATACCGAGATCGAGTAAACGCCGTCAGTTCAGCGCCCGGAGTCGGGGAAATCGCGGTAGAGGCCGAATTTTAGGTTCGTCACGGCGCTGTAGACGGCTTTGTGTAAGTTTTCGGTCTCCCCCTCGCGCTTGGCGACGCGGTTGAAGGCGGCGTCGAGCTGGGCCAGGTCGTTTGTGCCGATCATGATGTGAAAATCGCCGGCGCCGTCATGCGCGAGGCCGAGCTTGCGGCGCATCAGGCGATGCGCCTCGATCAGGCCACCATCGCGCAAATGGCCGAGATAGGCGTCGAGATTGCGGCAAAAGGCGAGATCGTCCTCGCCCGCCTTGAGATCGCACCAGATATGATACCAGTCCATCGCCCGCTCCCCTGATTGCCGCCGATTAATAGGAAAAAATTAACGCATTTGCATCTACGATCCGAACGGTATTCAACAAATTCTTACAGTTTCAATGACCTATTTTTTTGTTGGCGGAAGCCAGCGGTCCGGCACAACCGCTTTGCAAAGTGTTTTATGCGCCGACGCCGAGACCAATCCGCTGATTCATGAAGCCACCTATTTCCGCGGTATGGTCACGGCCTACCGGCGGGGAAAGGCAACCCTTGATTCGCAGGCCGGCCACCGGGCAGGCGGCCGTTTGCATCGAGCGGCCAGCCCTGCAAGAAGAATCCGCCGGTGTTGCGCAAATTGCCGAGATTGTCCTGGCGGAACGAGCCGGCGCGGGTATAGAGCGAATCGCCGGTCGAGTTGTTGTCGGTGTTGACGGAGAAAAATCCGGCGCCGGTACAACAATGCCGCCGAGCCGACCTATGTCGAACACGGTTTCCCGACGCCCTATACATACGGTTATCAGTTGGAGCTTCTGTTCGAAAATTTTCCGGCGCAGCAGGAGGTGGAGAAGGTCTTCTCCGCTTTGGCGAACTAGGCACTATTCCTCGGCAACCGCCAGGCCGAAGCCGCCATGGCTGAAACCATTGCCGCAATAGAGCATGTAGGTCCCGCCGCCATGCTCGAAAACATGCGGATAGGCGATCATCTCCGAATCCCAGCCTTCTTCCGAGGGCTGGGGTCCGGCACCCTCATCCATCCTCCGCCAGTGCGCACCGTCGGCTGATTCGGCATAGCCGATGCGGTAGCCATAGCCTTCGCCGCGCCAGCAATAATGCATGCGGAACAGGCCATCGATATGACGCACCGCGGGCCGCGCGATCGCCATCTCGCCGGGATGGGCGAAATCGATGGCCGGCTCGGGGTCCGGCGTCCAGTCGAAGCCGTCCGGCGACAGCGCATGGCGGAGATTGTAGACGGCGCGCGGCGCCGCCGCATTGTCGCCGGTTATCCAACCGGTGCCGGAGAGATACCACATATGCCAGCGACCGTCGGCGAACAGGACACAGGGGTTGCCGACGAAACAGGGGTCGCGCGGTGAGCGGTCAAGCACCGGGCCGGGCGCCGTGTTGGAAAAGCTGTCGTCACCGACCGGCGAAGTAGCGACGCCGATGGCGTTGCGGAACGGCACCGAGGCGCCGATATTCCAGCCGGTATAGTAGATGCGCTGCTCGCCGCCATGGGTGACGAGCCAGGAATGCATCACCCCCTGCTCGTCGAAGGCGCCGAGCCCACCCGGCGCCAGCACCGGCTTATCGGCCAGGCGCAAGACCTCGGTGGGGCGCGTGATATCGATTTCCAGCCAGGCGCAATAGCTTCTGTTTTTGGCATCGCGAGGGGCAAACCAGATGCGGTAGAGATCGCCGTCAAGCTGCACCGCCTGCGGACAGGAGGCGTGCGAAACCATGAAATCCTGTTGCCCCTGCGCACAGAAAATGCGGCCAAGTTTTTGCCACTTCATGGCCATCCCTCAAATGCGCCGCAATTTGTCGCTGGTGATCGAAGCCGCCTCGCTGGCCCGCCCCTTGAACACGGCGCGGTCCTCGGTGTCCTTTAGTATAAGCCCCCATTTCCCAGATGAAACCGATATTTCATGCGGCGGCAACATGCTTCTGCTATAA
>CAJXFT010000061.1 GCA_913053235.1 uncultured Alphaproteobacteria bacterium | reverse complement strand
CCCCCACCATTCTCAGGGTCTCATCCCAGGTCGCCGCCTTGAAATCGATGGCGATGCCCGTCCGCCGTGACCAAAGGCGCCACAATTCGATGATCAATCCGTTGGCCCTGCCGTCCGTGTCCTGAAAATGGAACTGGGCGCAGTCGATGCAATAGGCGACGGAGATTCGTTCGGGCTTGCCCGCCGCCGAGGCAGCGGGTGAAAAACCGGTTGCGCCCCACGCCATGACAACTGCGAACGCCAGGGTGGCGCATAAATTCAGGAAGAGTTTCATCCGTCTCCCGGCGGTGTTGCCTCATGCTACTTCGGCGGTACAGCGAGACCGCAACGCAATGCACAGATTGTAAGCACCGCCGCAAATATCCGCAACCTGAATAAGGCCTTATCTCAGGCGCTTTGGATCGAGGTCGCTGGCCTCAACCCCGCGTTCCCTGACATGAGCCGGAAATTCGCCGCCACTGGCCAGCGCCGCCGTGATCGCCGCCATGGCCGGCGAGGTCTGGATGCCGTAGCCGCCCTGTCCGGCGAGCCAGAAGAAGCCTTCCGCCTCGGCGTCGAAACCGGCGACCAGGGATTTGTCGGCGACGAAGCTCCTGAGGCCCGCCCAACTGTTGTGGATGCGCGCGATCTTCACCGTGGTCGCTTTCTCGATGCGGTCGACGGCGATGGCGATATCGAGCTCGTCGGGCTGGATGTCCTGCGGCGGCATCGGCGTCTCGTCGGCGGGCGAGCCGAGCAGGCGGCCGGCATCCGGCTTGACCCAGAATTCCTCGCCGATATCCGCCATCAGCGGCCAGCTATCGGGATCGCTGCCCTCGGGTGCATCGAAGATGAACGCCGTGCGGCGCTTGGGCACCAGGCCGATGGGCCGGGCGCCGGCCATCTCGCCGACGATATCGCACCAGGCGCCGGCGGCGTTGACCACCACCGGCGACTGAAAGGCGCCGGCGCGCGTTTCCGCCCGCCAGACGCCGCCGCTCCGGCTGAGGCCGGTCAATTCACCGTCGGTCACCAGCTTGCCGCCGCGCGCTTTCAGGCCGCGCAAGAATCCCTGATGCAGCGCGTTGACGTCGATGCCCATGGCGTCCGGCTCATGCACCGCGCCGACGGCATAGCCGGGGCGCAGGATCGGCACCATGCGGCACGCCTCGGCGCCATCGACGAGGGCGACGCTCGCCACCAGGGCGTGGCAATCCTCATAATGCTGTTGCAGGTCGGCGCTCTGGTCCTCGCGGCCGATAAAGAGCGCGCCGCGCGGCGTCAGCAGGGGGTCCTCGCCGAAGCCCTCGGGCGGGGCGTCGAAAAAAGCGCGGCTCGCCGAGGTGATGCCGCGTGTCGTCCGGTTGCCGTAAGCTTCGGTGAACACGGCGGCGGAGCGCCCGGTGGTGTGGTAGCCAGGCACGTCCTCACGTTCGAGCAGGATAGCCGAGCCCAATGCCGCAAGTTCATATGCCGCCGAGCTGCCCGCTATGCCGGCGCCGACCACCAGGAAATCACAATTCGCCATCGCTCACCCGCCGCGTTTTTGTTGCCGCCGTTTATGCGCGCGACGGGGCGGCCTGACAATCCCCCTCGGCAAATCGCGCGCGGGCGGTTAGGCTGAAAAAAACTTTTTTGGAGGGACGCGACAGATGGATGTCAATTGCAAGGGCCGGCGCGCCGTGGTTACCGCCGGGGGATCGGGGATCGGCCGCGTCATCGCCGAAACGCTGGCCGACAACGGGGCGCGGGTGTTCGTCTGCGACGTCGCCGAGGATTATTTGGAGGCGTTCGCCTCGGCGCGATCCGATATCGGCGCCACCCGGGCCGATGTCAGCAGCGCCCAAGATGTCGCGCGCCTGTTCGACGAGGCCACCAATGCGATGGGCGGCGTCGATGTGCTGGTCAACAATGCCGGCGTCGCCGGGCCGACCAAGCGCGTCGAGGATATCAGTGACGAGGAATGGCGCTCGACCATCGGCGTCGATGTCGACGGCCAATTCTACTGCGCGCGGCTCGCCGTGCCGTTGATGCTGGAAGCCGGGCAGGGCGCCATCGTCAATATTTCCTCGACCGCCGGGCGCCTCGCCTTTCCGCTGCGTCTGCCCTACGCCACCGCCAAGCGCGCCGTGATCGGCCTTACCGATACCCTGGCGATGGAGCTCGGGCCGCGCAACATCAGCGTCAACGCCGTGCTGCCCGGCTATGTGCTGAACGATCGCGGGCGCCGCGTTATGGAGGCCAAGGCGGAAGCCTCCGGGCGCACGGTGGATGAAATCAAGGCCATCATCCTCAGCCGCATCTCCATGCGCAGCGGCATCGAGGAACAGGAAATCGCCGATCTCGTACTCTATCTGTGCTCGCACCAGGGCCGCCACATCTCGGGCCAGGCGATCAGCATAGACGCCAACCTGGAAACCTATGCCGGCATGGACAAGCTGGATTAAGCCGAGATCAATTCGCCGTAAGTGCCGAGAAACTGGTCGGCGGCGCTGACGAAATAGTCGTGATCGTCTTCGCTGACGGCGAGGCTCAAGGCCATGTAGCCGCGCCGCGTGATGTAGATGCCGGCGGCGATCATCTCGAGGTGGAAGAGGTCGAGCGCGGTCAGGTTGCGCCCGGCGAGGTCGTGGTGGCTGCGAATCTCGCCGGCGACGAAATGGACGTTCATCAGCGAGCCGTAGCCCGCCGCCTGGAACGGCAGCCCGTGTTTTTGCCCGAGCGCGTTGAGGCGCTGGCGGAAGGCCTCGCCGGATTCGGTGAGCGCCGTGGCGGCCTTGGGCGTGTAGACCCGCTCCAGCCCGGCGGCGCCGCCGGCCAGGGTCAGGACATTGTTGTTGAAGGTGCCGTGATGGACGAAATGGCCTTTTTGGCGCGGATCGTAATGGGCCATGATGTCGGCGCGCCCGCCGAAGGCGCCCGCCGTCATGCCGCCGCCGACATATTTGCCGAGCGTCGTCATGTCGGGAATGATGCCGAGAGCGCCCTGGCGCCCGTTCGGGCCGAGGCGCGACGTCATGACCTCGTCGAAAACCAATATGGCGCCGTGGCGCGTCGCGCGCTCGCGCACAAGTGCCAGAAAATCCGCATCGCCGGGGATGCAGCCGCCGGCGCCCTGCATGGTCTCGACCAGGACCGCCGAAAGGCTGTCGCCATGTTCGTCGAAGAGGGCATTGGTGCCCGCAATATCGTTATAGGGCGCGAGGACGAAATCGAACGGCACGTTGATCGGCGAGCCGCCCGGCGGGAAGGAAAGCGTGCCGCCATGATAGGCGCCCTCGAACACCATGATCTTGTCGCGCCCGGTGACGGCGTTGGCGGTGACCAGCGCCATGATGTTGGCCTCGGTGCCGGAATTGCAGAAGCGCACGCGCTCGATCGAGGGCAGCCGCGCGCATACCAGCGCCGCCAGTTTGGCTTCATGGGCGCTGGCCGAGCCGAAGGTGACGCCGTCGGCCAGCACCTCGCGCACCGCGGCGTGGACGGTGGCGTTGGAGTGGCCGTATAGCCCGGCCGAGAAATCGCCGGCATAGTCGCGGTAGCGGTGGCCGTCGAGGTCCCACATATAGGCGCCCTCGCCGCGCGCCATGGCGAGCGGGTAGGGGGCATAATACATGCCGGTGCGGGTATTGCCGCCGGGCAGGCTCTCGCAGGCGCGCTCATATTGCGCCAGGCTGCCGGGATTGGCCGCCGTGAAGCGTTCTTCCGCCGCCCTGTAGGCACCCTCCAAATCGATATTCCGTCCCCGCTCCGGGGCTGCGCTGCTCGCCATTTCACTCTCCCTCGGGGTTCGCGCCAGCGCCCGAAGATAGCCCGGCGTCCTGGCTGCGGGCAAGCGGGCCCGGGGACAAGATGACGGTGCTCTATGTGAGATAGAGTTTCGAGGTCTGACGCTGAGCTTATCTCGGTCTAAATACGGCCAGTGCTACAAATTCTTTTCGCCGCGCGCGGCTGGTGTTTCTCAAACTGTTCAACGCCGCACGACTTGTCGCGACGACCAAAACCGCATCTGAGCTGCTAACTCGATAAAGGGGGTCGTAATCCGCGTTGTTACGCATTTGTTGCAATTCAACAAATGCAGCAGCAAGATTCTTTAAATTGGAATCAAATCCGCTTTTAGGAAAATACTCTTTGTATTTGGTTGGCGGTTTCTTATTTTCAAATATCTCACATAATTTTCTTAATGAATTGTGATTGATACTCCTATAAACAAGTTGGTAAATACTTGTGTCTCGTTTTGTTCTTCCCACTATAACGTCTGCGGCTTCGGTGGCCACGGCATGGAATATCGCGTAGTAGGCACTTGAAATAGCTCGCCTGAGATCGATTTGTCTGGGGGCGCCGCCAATAGGAGCCGTTATAAGACGGTCCGCCTGGTCAAGCAGATGGTCCGGATTAGGAACTGGCATTTAAGCGCCGTTCCTCCTCAGTTGCATATTCCATGAACGGAACACGCCTTTCTCTCATATCTTGAAGCCGCTCCTTTAGCTTCACCAAAGCACTAAGAATAGCTTCGCCCTTTATTCGTTTATCCGCGCCCGGCGAGATGGTAATGGCAATTTTCAGCGCCTCGTGGCCTTGAGAGTCGGTGGTAGGCACGGGCTCTACATACAGGATATTGTCATCGCCCAATTCCGTGACTATTGCCTGTTGTATAAGTCGACGATATGCTTCTCTCGGTTTGATCCGTGACTTGTAAAACCCAGGTTTAAAATTCGATCTTTTAGTTTCGGAACGCTTTACTTCAACCACAATGTGTTTGTAGCCCTCATAGGTGAGGTCACGATCAGTATCACCGAATCGCGGGGTCTTTTCTAAGTCAGACACGAGGTCGGTCGGGCGCAATTCGAATAAAGCGATAGCGTCCGAAACCGGAACACGTGCCCAAGGCTCCCCAATGGTGACTGTCTTACCTTCGTAGACCGGCCAAATATTGGCCATTTCGTCTCCTAATTCCACAATTGAAAATGTTTTACAAAGATATCGCTTTCACCCGGATTGTGGCAAGTGAAGACCTCGCCGCGCGCCATGGCGAGCGGGTAGGGGGCATAATACATGCCGGTGCGGGTATTGCCGCCGGGCAGGCTCTCGCAGGCGCGCTCATATTGCGCCAGGCTGCCGGGATTGGCCGCCGTGAAGCGTTCTTCCGCGGCCCTATAGGCGCTCTCCAAATCGATGTTCCGTCCCCGCTCCGGGGCTGCGCTGCTTGCCATCTCGCCGTCCTTCCGGGCTCAAATCAATCGCCGACGATATCCCGGACGCCGACCTTCGGGCAAGTGATCGCCGCATGTCGTGGCGATTGCTTTGCCGAAGCCCCCGCCCGGCTATTCCCGCATTGTCCCGACCATTGCGGTGACCTCGGCGATGCTTCGCATGACGGCGATGTCGGCGATCGGGCGGCGGCGATGGAGTTCGCGCCCGACGACGAAAAATTCCCTCCACGGCGACAGCAAATCCCGATCTTGCTTCAGCCACAGCGCCGTCCACAGGAAGCGTTCCGCCCATATGGCGCGGTGCGGCTCGAGGACCGATTCGACGATCGCGTCGATTTGGGCCGGAGTCCCGGATCCGGGGTACTTGGACAGCGCCGCGTCGACCTCGGCGCCCTCCTCGAACCAGGATTCCATAAAATCGAAGGCATCGAGCCAAGCGCCGCTTTCGTCGATCGTCTCGGCCACCGCCGCCGGTTGGAGATAGGTGGGATCGGCGCCTTGCTCCAACAGGGAGAGCAGGTTGTCGGGTGAAACTTCGCGCGGCCGCCAATTCTCCTGGCCGACGGTCTCCATGAATTCGAGAAGCCCGGCCGCGGGCGGATTGCCGCTTTTGCGCCCGACCTCCATATAGTGCGGAACCAGAACCTCCAGAAAATCGCGCTCGACGGCGTGAGAGTCCGTTTCCGCATGGATGTGTTCGAGGAATTCCCTCACTTCGGCTTTTGTTTGGCCGCGCAGGCGCCACGCATCGGCGATCCCGACACCCTGTTTGACCAGGAGGCAGGCGATGCGGCGCTTGCGGCCATCCTTGGCGATCGCGAAGACGCTTTGCGCGCCGCCGCCATCCATGTTCGAAACGATGATTTCCTCGACCATGGCCGGCGGCCATGGCGCACATTCGATTTGCTTTTGCCGGGATAGCTTGATCGCGGCATCCAAATTGCGCCGCTCGTCGTTCGGCAGCCAGTTGCGAATGGTGATCATTCGGCGCAACGCTACCGGCGACACCAACGCGGAAGCGGCATGCTCGCCGATCAGCCGGCTGGCCGTCCGGCGAACCTCGCGGTCGTCGTCGAGCAGATAAAGCGTCGCCGTGTCGCGCAGCACGGGATTGCCGGACGTTGTGAATTGATTCAACATCTCCATTCGGAACTCGGGCGGCAGGGCGTTGCCGGATTCCGCGAGGGTGGCGTGGAGCTCGAATTCATCGCCGCCGGCGTCCTCGACAATGGACTCGAACATTTCCCCGATTTCAGCCTCTGTCGGCACGGGTTGGTCCGCCGCCGTGTCAAGTGCAACATCGCCGAGGAGTTCGATCAAATCGTCTCCCGGCGCAAGCTTCGCTTCGACGAATGCGTTGACAAGGCGCATGAGCA
Source organism: uncultured Alphaproteobacteria bacterium (assembly GCA_913053235.1). Lineage (GTDB taxonomy): Bacteria > Pseudomonadota > Alphaproteobacteria > UBA828 > UBA828 > PTKB01. The sequence goes on along the minus strand of CAJXFT010000061.1, from coordinate 10,956 downwards.
GGTGGGGCGGGACGGTATTTTCCTCGGCCAGCAGAAGCAGCCGGTCGAGAACGGCCTCGACAAGCGCCACCGCCCAATCCTGTTCCCCTTCGAAGGGGTAGCGAATTTCGTCGAGCCCGGCGCCGAACATGTAGATATGGGCCTGGATCGCCGCGTTGTCGGGCGGCGTGCGATCGGCCTCTTGCCGGACGAGGTCGAGCACGCCGAGAACGGCTTCGGGGCGCTCGCGCATGAATTCGCTGGCATTGTCGGCGCGCGCCGACGGCTTGCCGGCTTTGACATCCTTGGCAACGCGTCTGGCGTGATGCTTGATTTCGTTGCGAAGAGACATTTGCGGCGGCTTTATCGCGATTCCCAGGCGTGGCGGATGATTTGTACAATGCGGCCGCTATCGCGACAACCGGATCGGGCTCGCACAAAGTGTGATCACACTATTGGCGCGGCGCCGGTTTCGGGCTAGGTTGCGGCGCGAATTTGGAAATCAAAATATAATGTGGGCGCGCCGGCGCGGCGCGACGCCCACCCAACGGGGCGAGGCAGAGCCATGCGATTTGCGGTCGATACCGGAGGCACTTTCACCGATTTAGTGGTCGAGGACGATAGCGGCGAAGTCCGCATGTATAAGGCCGCCACCACACCCACCGACCCGATCAAAGGGGTGCTCGACACGCTCGATGCGGCCGCCGCCGATTACGGCCTGGCGCGGCCCGACCTGTTGGCCAAGGGCGACATGCTGATCCACGGCACGACCCATGCGATCAACGCCATCGTCACCGGCAACACCGCGCGCACCGCCTTTCTCACCACCCAGGGACATCCCGATATCCTGGTGCTGCGCGAGGGCGGGCGCATAGAGCCGTTTAATTTCACCGTGCCCTACCCGCAACCCTATATCCCGCGCTCGCTGACCCATGAGATTCCGGAGCGCATCAAATATGACGGCACCGTGCGCGAGGCGTTGGACGAAAAAGCGGTGATCGAGATCATCGCGGCGCTGAAAGAGACCAAGGTCGAGGCGGTCGCCGTCTGTCTCCTATGGTCGATCGTCAATGCCGATCACGAAAGGCGCGTCGGCGAATTGCTCGATCAGCATCTGCCGGGCGTGCCCTATACGCTGTCGCACGCCCTCAACCCGTCTTTGCGCGAATATCGCCGCGCCTCCTCGGCCGCCATCGACGCTTCGCTGAAACCGTTGATGGGCGAATATATGGGCGGCCTGGATTCGCGCCTGCGCGACGCCGGCTTCGCTGGCCGGGTGCTGGTGGTGACCACCCAGGGCGGCGCCATGGATGCCGCCGACATGGCCCAATCGCCGATCCATTCGATCAATTCCGGCCCCGCCATGGCGCCGCTCGCCGGGCGCACTTACGCCGAGGCCGACAGCGGCGCCGATACCGCCATCATCGCCGACACCGGCGGCACCACCTTCGATGTCAGCCTGGTGCGCGGCGGGCGAATCCCGTGGACCCGCGAGACCTGGATCGGCCAGCCTTACCGCGGCCATATGACCGGCTTCCCCGCCGTCGACGTCAAGAGCATCGGCGCCGGCGGCGGCTCGATCGCCTGGGTCGACGAGGGCGGCCTCCTCCATGTCGGACCGAAGAGCGCCGGCGCCGTGCCCGGTCCGGTCTGTTACGGCGCCGGCGGCACCGAGCCGACGGTGACCGATGCCTCGGTGGTGCTCGGCTGGATCGATCCCGATTTCTTCCTCGGCGGCACCATGAGCCTCGACCGCGAAGCCGCCGCCAAGGCCATTCAAAGCCATGTCGGCGACAAGCTCGGCTTCGGCCTGCACGAAGCGGCCGCCGCCATCCTCAGCGTCGCCACCGAAAACATGGTGCACGCCATCGAGGATATCACCGTCAATCAGGGCATCGATCCGCGCGGCGCCGTGTTGATCGGCGGCGGCGGCGCGGCCGGCCTCAATGTCACCGCCATCGCGCGCCGCCTGGGCTGCGAACGCGCCATCATTCCCGATATCGCGGCGGCCTTGAGCGCGGCGGGAGCGCTGATGTCGGATCTGCGCGCCGAATATAGCGGCACCCTCTATACCCAGACCGCGTCTTTCGACAGGGAACGCGTGAATGAACTTCTGGCCCGCCTCGAGGGCCAGTGCCGAGAGTTCATCGCCGGGCCGGGCGCCGGCTCGATCGAGCAGATCATCGAGTTCACGGCGGAGGCGCGTTATCCCAGCCAGATTTGGGAAATCGAAGTGCCGCTCCGGGGCAACCGCATCGCTTCCGACGAGGAGGTGGCTGGTTTACGCGACGATTTTCACGCCACGCATGAGGAAATCTTCGCCATCGCCGACCACAAATCCGAAGTCGAAATCGTCGGCTGGCGTGCCAATGTGCGCTGCCGCTTGCGCGATGGCGTGCAATGGAACGTCCAGGAGGCGGCCAGCGAAGTCGAGGTGCCGGACAGCCGCGAGGCCTATTTTTCCGACATCGGACTGGCCGAGGCGAGGGTGCTGCGCTTCGAGGATATGGAACGCGGCGCCGAGGTCGCCGGGCCGGCCATCATCGAATCCTCATTCACCACCGTGGTCGTCGATCCCGGCGCTTCCGCCACGCGCAGCAAGTCGGGCAGCCTGATCATCAACCCGGTCTCGGGGGGCTAGAAAATGGCGAATGACGTACCGGCGAACGGCGACAAGCTCGATGGCGTGCAGCTCGCCATCCTCAACAAGCGCATCCAATCGATCTGCGCCAAGATGGCCAACACCCTGCTGCGCACCGGGCGCTCCGGCGTCCTCAACAGCGCCCGCGATTTTTCCTGCGTGTTGGTGACGGCGGAAAACCAGCTTCTGAATGTCTCCGAGAGCCTGCCGATTCACGTTCTGCGCGGCGCCGATATGATGTGCGAGGCGATGCAGGAATTTCACCCCGATCTCAAACGCGGCGACGCCTTCCTGCACAATTCGCCCTATCATGGCGGCTCGCATCCGGCCGACCACACCTATCTGGCGCCGGTGATCGACGATGACGGCATTCACCGCTTTACCATGGTCGCCAAGGCGCATCAGGCCGATTGCGGCAACTCGATCCCGACCACCTATCACGGCGGCGCGCGCGACGTTTATCATGAGGGTGCGCTGATCTTCCCGGCGGTGCGCATTCAGTCGGACTATCAGGACAATCTCGATGTCGTGCGCATGTGCGAAATGCGCATCCGCGTGCCGGAGCAATGGTGGGGCGATTATCTCGCGGCGCTCGGCTCGGCGCGCATCGGCGAGCGCGAGATGCTGGCGCTCGGCGCAGAGGTCGGCTGGGACACGCTCAACCGGTTCGCCGAGCAATGGTTCGATTATTCCGAGCAATTGATGATCACCTCGATCAACCGCATGCCGGGCGGCAAGAAGGTCATCCACACCCGCCACGATCCGTTTCCCGGCGCCGAGGAAGGCATCGAGGTCAAGGTCGAAGTCGAGGTTCGCCCCGAGGAAGGCGTCATCGAGGTCGATCTCAGAGACAATCCCGATTGCCTGCCCTGCGGCCTCAATCTCAGTCAGGCCTGCACCGAATCCTCGGTGCTGCTCGGCATTTTCAATGCCATCCCCGAGGACGTGCCGACCAATGCCGGCTCGCTGCGGCGGGTGAAGATGCATCTCCGCGAAAACTGCGTCGTCGGCATTCCGGTGCATCCGACAAGCTGTTCGGTGGCGACCACCAATGTCGCCGACTGCGTCGGCAATTCGGTGCAGCGCGCCATCGCCGAGCTTGGCGACGGCTACGGCATGGCCAGCGCCGGCGCCATCATCCCGCCCAGTATCGGCGTGATTTCGGGCTCGAGCGAGAGAACCGACGGCGCCTATGTAAATCAGATTTTTCTCGGCTGGGGCGGCGGCGCGGCCAGCCCGCAGGCCGATGCGTGGATTTCGATCGGCCATATCGGCAATGCCGGCGGTTCGTACCAGGACAGCGTCGAGCTCGACGAGATGCGCTTTCCCCTGCATGTCGCCGGGCGCCATTTCATCACCGATAGCGGCGGCGCCGGGCGCACGCGCGGCGGCGAGGGGGTCTATTGCGAGTTCGGCCCGACCCAGGGCGATATGGAAGTCGGCTATGTCAGCGACGGCAATCACTCGGCGCCCGAAGGCGCGCGCGGCGGCGGCGTCGGCGCCTGCGCCAACCAGTTCCGGCGCGATCCCAACGGCGACCTGCATCAGCTCGACGCCTGCGCCCAGGCCGTCATCCCCGAAGGCCACACCATCGTCTCCTATTCCTGCGGCGGCGGCGGCTACGGCGCGCCGCATGAACGCAGCGCCGAACAGGTCGCCCATGATGTGCGTGAGAAATGGGTGTCCGTCGATGTGGCCAAGGAGACCTATGGCGTCGCCGTCAGCGCCGCCGGCGTGATCGACGAGGCGGCGACGGGAAAACTGCGCGACGCGCAAGGCGGCTAACATTATGACCGGCGCGGCTCCCCTGGATGGCGTGCAACTGGCGATTCTCAACAAGCGCCTCGAAGGGGTGTGCCTCAAGATGGCCAACACCCTCTACCGCACCGGGCGCTCCGGCGTTTTGAACAGCGCGCGCGATTTTTCCTGCGTGCTGGTGACGGCGAGTAACCAGCTTCTGAATGTCTCCGACAGCCTGCCGATTCACGTCCTGCGCGGCGCCGATATGATGGCCGCGGCGATGCAGGAGTTTCACCCCGTGCTCAGGCGCGGCGATGCCTTCCTGCACAATTCGCCCTATCACGGTGGCTCCCATTCCGCCGATCACACCTATCTGGTGCCGGTGGTCGACGATGACGGCATCCACCGCTTCACCATGGTCGCCAAGGCGCATCAGGCGGATTGCGGCAACTCGGTGCCGACCACCTATCACGGCGCCGCGCGCGATGTGTATAACGAAGGCGCGCTGATCTTCCCGGCGGTGCGCATTCAGTCGGACTATAAAGACAATCTCGATATCATTCGCATGTGCGAAATGCGCATCCGCGTGCCGGAGCAGTGGTGGGGCGATTATCTGGCGGCGCTGGGTGCCGCGCGCATCGGCGAGCGCGAGATACTGGCGCTCGGCGCCGAGGTCGGCTGGGATGTGCTCGATCGATATGCCGAGCAATGGTTCGATTACTCCGAACAATTGATGATCTCCTCGATCCGCCGGTTGCCGGGCGGCAAGACCACGACTTACAGCCGCCATGATCCGTTCCCCGGCGCCGAGGACGGCATCGACATCAAGACCGAGGTCGAAATCCGCCCCGAGGACGGCATCATCGAGGTCGATCTCAGGGACAATCCGGATTGCCTGCCATGCGGGCTCAATCTCAGCCAGGCCTGCGCCGAATCCGCGGTGCTGCTCGGTATCTTCAATTCGATTCCGGAAGAGGTGCCGACCAATGCCGGCTCGCTGAGAAGGGTGAAGATACATCTCCGTGAAAATTGCGTCGTCGGCATACCGTCTCACCCGACAAGCTGTTCGGTCGCCACCACCAACGTCGCCGACTGCGTCGGCAATTCGGTGTCGCGCGCCATCGCCCAGTTGGGCGACGGCTACGGCATGGCGAGCACGGGCTCGATCATTCCGCCCAGTATCGGCGTGATCTCGGGCTCGAGCGAGAGAACCGGCGGTGCCTATGTCAACCAGATCTTCCTCGGCTGGGGCGGCGGCGCGGCGGGGCCAAACGTCGATGCCTGGGTTACCATCGGCCATATCGGCGTTGCCGGCGGTGCCTATCTGGACAGCATCGAATTGGATGAGATGCGCTTTCCGATGTACGTCACCGGGCGCCATTTCATCGCCGATAGCGGCGGCGTCGGGCGCACGCGCGGCGGCGAGGCGTTCTTTTGTGAATTCGGCCCGACCGAGGGCGATATGGAAATCGGCTATGTCAGCGACGGCAACGAACATGCGCCGGAAGGCGTACGCGGCGGCGGCTTTGGTGCCTGCGCCAACCAGTTCCGGCGCGACCCCAACGGCGGTCTGCATCAACTCGACGCCTGCGCCCAGGCGGTCATTCCCGAAGGCCACACCATGGTCTCCTATTCCTGCGGCGGCGGCGGATACGGCCCGCCGTTTGAGCGCGCCGCCGAAAAGGTGGCGCACGACGTGCGCGAGAAATGGGTGTCGGTCGAGGCGGCCAAGGAGGTTTACGGCGTCGTCGTCAGCGCCGCCGGCGTGATCGACGCCGCGGCGACGGGAAAACTGCGTGCCGGAAGTGATGGCTGACATGGCTCCAATGGATGGCGTGCAACTGGCGATTCTCAACAAGCGCCTCGAAGGGGTGTGCCGCAAGATGGCCAACACCCTGTTTCGCACCGGGCGCTCGGGCGTGCTCAACACGGCGCGCGATTTCTCCTGCTGCATCGTCACCGCCGACAATCAATTGCTGGCCGCCGCCGAAAGCCTGCCGATTCACGTTTTGAGCGGCCCCGATCTGATGGCGGCGGCGATGCGGAAGTTTCACCCCAAGCTCAAGCGCGGCGATGCCTTCCTGCACAATTCGCCCTATCACGGCTGCTCGCATCCGGCCGATCATACGATCCTGGTGCCGGTGATGGACGATGCCGGGCGCCACCGCTTCACCATGGTGGCCAAGGCGCATCAGGCCGATTGCGGCAACTCATTGCCGACCACCTATATGGGCGGCGCGCGCGACGTCTATCAGGAAGGCGCGCTGATTTTCCCGGCGGTGCGGGTGCAGGAGAATTACCGCGACGTCGAGGATATCGTGCGCATGTGCCAACTGCGCATCCGCGTGCCCGAGCAATGGTGGGGCGACTATCTTGCCGAGATGGGCGCGGCGCGCATCGGCGAGCGCGAGCTGATGGCGCTGGCGCAAGAAGTCGGCTGGGATACGCTCGACGCCTTCACCGATCAATGGTTCGAATATAGCGAGCAGCGCATGGCCGCCGAGATCGCCCGCCTGCCGGCCGGCGGGATGACCGTCTCCAGCGCCCATGATCCGTTCCCCGGTGCCGAGGAGGGGATCGAGGTTGTGGTCAAACTCGCCATCGACCCGGCGGCGGGAACGATCGAGATCGATCTCAGGGACAATCCCGATTGCCTGCCCTGCGGCCTCAATTTGAGCGAGGCCTGTTCGCGCACCGCGGCCATGGTCGGCGTGTTCAATTCCGTCGATCATACCGTGCCGCCCAACTCCGGAAGCTTCCGCCGCATCCGCGTGTTGCTGCGCGAGAACTGCGTCGTCGGCATCCCGGTGCATCCGACGAGCTGTTCGGTCGCCACCACCAATGTCGCCGACCATGTTTCCAACGGCGTGCAGCGCGCCATCGCCGAATTGGCCGAGGGTGCCGGCATGGCCGAGGTCGGCTATGCCATCCCGCCCAGCGTCGGCGTGATTTCCGGCCTCAAGCCCGGTTCCGGCGAGCCCTTCGTCAATCAGGTATTCCTCGGCTTCGGCGCCGGCGCCGCGTCGCCCGTGGCCGATGCCTGGGTGACCGTCGGCCATGTCGGCAATGCCGGTCTGTGTTATCAGGACTCGGCCGAGGTCGACGAGCAGGTCTTTCCGATTTTCGTCAAGGGCCGCCACTTCATCGCCGATTCAGGCGGCGCCGGGCGCTATCGCGGCGGCGGCGGCATGGAGGTCGAGTTCGGCCCGGAAGGCTGCGATCTCGAAGTCGGCTATGTCAGCGACGGCACGCTGAACGCCGCCAAGGGTGCCCGCGGCGGCGGCCTCGGCGGCCGCGCCCAGCAATATGTGCGGCGCGCCAACGGCGAATCCGAGACCGTCGATCCTTGCGCCCAGGTGGCGCTCCGCGACGGCGAGACCATCGTCTCGGTATCCTGCGGCGGCGGCGGCTTCGGCTCGCCGTTGATGCGCCCGCTGGGCGAAGTTGCTCACGACGCGCGCGAGCGTTGGATCAGCGCCGATGCCGCCGAGCGTGTCTATGGCGTCGTCATCGGCCCGGACGGCGAGGCCGACGAAGCGGCGAGCGAAAAGCTCCGCGCCGAGATGGCTGTTGGGTAATAAGTCTCCCGTCGCCTTTAGTCCGCGCGGGCCTGCTCCCGAACATGTGATGATGCGTGGCTTGAGTCTGTAGTCCGTAGAGGGTTGATAGTGGGACGATAAGGCGCATTCACGACAACAGGCAACAGTCCATGGCGCTTATGGCGCAACATTCCCGCGAATCGGTGACCATCCGGCCCGGTGTCGAGATGCCGGACTGGTCGGCGGTGGCCTCGCCGCGCGCCGAAGAGGCGCTGGCGGCAATCGTCAAGCTGTTCCGTTTTGCCGATGGCTTCGCCGAATACAGTGCCGCGGAGGATCTTGTCCGGCGCACGTTGATCGCGCTTTACGGCAAGTCGGGCGTCGCGCCGAGCGCGGTTGAAATCGCCATGGCGGCGCGGCTCGAACAGGGGCAAACCGAAGCCGCGCTCGATGCCCTCAGCCGCCGTGACCTGGTGGTGCTCGACGAGGAGAGCGGCGCCGTCAAAGGGGCCTATCCCTTCACCGAGCGCGACACCGGCCACCGGGTCAGGCTCGGGAGCGCGGTGCTCAACGCCATGTGCGCCGTCGATGCGCTCGGCACCGGAGCGATGTTCGCCCGCGACTGCGAGATCGATTCCTCATGCCGCCAATGCGGCGCAATGATCCGCGTCACCACCGCCGGCGATGGCGAGCGCCTGGCGAGCGTCGCGCCGGAAAGCGCCATGGTGTGGAACGGAATTTACTATGAAGGCCAGGCGGCGACGTCGCTATGCACGGTGATCGCCTTTTTCTGCTCGCCCGCGCATTCCGAGCTATGGCTGGAAGGCCGCGACAATTCGGACGGCTATCCCCTGACCATGGGCGAGGCGCTCGAGGTCGGCAAGGCGATCTTCCGCCCCGTCTTCAGCGCGACCTAGAGAAAGCGGCACGCGCATGGTCGAGCTTTATTCCACCATCACCTGCCCACAATGCGGCGGCCAGCGGAAAGAGAAAATGCCGACCGATTCCTGCCTGTTTTTCTTCGACTGCCCGGCCTGCGGCGAGCGTCTCAAACCGCTGGCCGGCGATTGTTGCGTTTTTTGTTCCTATGGCGATGTGAAATGCCCGTTGATCCAGCTGGGCGATGGGAGTTGCGTGGCATGAAAATCGGCGGCGGAGTGAACAGCGAATGATCCGCTCGGCCCTCCATGAGACGGGCTCGGCGCTTGGCCTGATCATGCGCCGGCGCGGCTATCGCCGCCTCGCGCTCGGCATATTCCTGCCGCTGCTGGCGCTCTATCTTTTCATGCTGCCTTCGGCGTTTACCGGCGGCAATATCGGCCTCGTTTCGTTGCGCTATCTGAACGCCGAGCTGGCGATATTCTCGGCTCTGCTGGCGGCTTTGCTGAGTCTCAGCCTGACGCTCAACATATATGCCTTCCGCTCGAGCGCGCGGCGCAAGGGGGGTGTCCTCACCCTCGGCGCCCTGGCTTCGAGCCTGCTGCCGAGCACACTCTGTTGCACCCCCGTGGTGCCGACGGTGCTCGCTTTCGTCGGCGCTTCGGCGCCGCAAATATTCGGCATGTCGGGCCGGGTGCAGGGCTTCATCGCCACTTACGAGACCGGTTTTCTCCTGCTCGCCTCGATATTGTTGCTGGTCTCGCTGCGTCTCGCGGCCAAATCGGTGATGGGTTTTTGTCCCCTGCCGATAACAAACGCGCAACCGAATGGAATACGCTCATGACAAGCTTTGCCCAAACTTCACTCACCGCACCGCGCCTGCTCCGCGCTCTGCTATCGGTTGCCGTTATGGCGCTGCTTCTATTTTCGGCCCCATACGCCGCGATGGCCGAGGAAAAGGCTGTCCTCAAACTCGGCGCCCCGGCGCCCGACTTTGCCTTCACCAGCCGCGACGGCAGCGCCCATAAATTATCGCAGTTCCGCGGCAAGCCGGTGATGCTGTGGTTCTTCGCCAGCTGGTGCCCGACCTGCATCTCCAGCACCGGCACGGTGTCGCAACGGTTCGAGCAATTGACCGCGGGCGGCATGCAGATCATCCAGCTCAGGCTCTACAACAATCTCGGCTATTCCGGCCCCTCGGCCGAGGAATTCGCGCAGGCCTACGCCGGCGCGCCGGGTGAGTCGCAACAATGGCTGTGGGGCGAGGCGTCGCTCGAGGCCAGTGTCATGTACGACCCGCGCGGCTATCCGGACCTCTACTTTCTCATCGACCGCGACGGCGTGCTGCGCGGCGCCAACGGCGCGCCCAACGCCAGCATGAACGACATCCTCGAATTCGCCGGCGAGAGCTGAGCGCAAAACTATCGCTTCTGAACATAGGGAATAACCGAGAAAAGATTGCGCTTCGGGTGCCGCCGTCACGCGGACGCCCGGTATAGACACAGCGCGCATCCGAGCTTACTTTCCATGCATATCGTCACCTGGGTTTTGGGAGGCCCATGGCGGAGAAAGTCGAGCGCAGGCTAGCCGCGGTTTTGAGCGCGGACGTCGTCGGCTATGGCCGGTTGATCGCGGCCGACGAAGAGGGCACGCTGGCGCGCCTGCGGGCGCTCCGCGAACAGCTCATCGACGCCAAATTCAGCGAGCATCGCGGGCGCATCGTCAAACTGATGGGCGATGGCGTATTGGTCGAGTTCGCCAGCGTCGTGGATGCGGTTCGCTGCGCCGCCGAAATTCAGCGCGAGATGGCCGCGCGCAACGCCGAAGAGCCCGAAGATCGGCGCATCGTCTTTCGCATCGGCATCAATCTCGGCGATGTCGTCATCGAAGGCGACGACATCCACGGCGACGGCGTCAACATCTCGGCCCGCCTGGAACAGCTTTGCGAGCCCGGCGGCATCATGCTTTCGGGCACCGCGTATGATCATGTTCGCGACCGGCTGGGCCTCGGTTACGAGGATATCGGCGAACAGACGGTCAAGAACATCCCGCGGCCGGTACGCGCCTATCGCGTCGTGCTCAACCCGTCGGCGGCCGCGGAGACGGCGGCGGCGGACAAGTCGGCAGCCGGAACGGCGCGCCGCCGGCGCTGGACGATACCGGCGGCGGCGGCGGTGG
>CAJXFT010000060.1 GCA_913053235.1 uncultured Alphaproteobacteria bacterium | reverse complement strand
ATATTTTGTTGCCGCGAATTTGGTAGAGCGAGCGCTCGTTCATGTCCAACAGGCCGCGCCCTTCGAAATCGATCGAACCGCTGTCGATGCGTCCCGGCGGCGACGGAATGAGGCGTAGAATCGCCAGCGCGCTGACGCTTTTCCCGCACCCCGATTCACCGACGACAGCCAGCGTCTCGCCGGGGTAGAGATCGTAGGACACGCCGTCGACCGCCTTGGCGGCGCCGAGATCGCCGCGAAAAGAGACGTGCAGCTCGCGCACCGACAGCGCCGCCTGGCGAGTCTGACCGCTCATCACCGCACTTCCCGCCGCTGCCTGGGATCCAACAGATCCCGGATGCCGTCGCCTAGAATGTTGAAGGCCAGCACGGTGACGATGATCGCCATGCCCGGGAACAGCAGTATCCACGGCGAACGCGTTATGTAGTTGCGCCCCGAGGCCAGCATCGAACCCCATTCCGGATCGGGCGGCTGGGAGCCGAGGCCGAGATAGGAGAGCGCCGCCGCCGACAGGACGGCGGCCGAGAAGCCGAGCGTCGAGACCACGATCAGCGCCGGTATGATGTTGGGAATGAGATGGCGGGTGATGAGGCGCCAATGGCTGGCGCCGATCACCTGGCCGGCTTCGAGATAGGGCTTGTGGCGCTCGACCAGCACGACGCCGTAGGTGACGCGCGCATAATAGGGGATCACGCTGATGCCGACCGCGATCATCGCGTTGGTCAGGCTCGGCCCGAGGAACGCCACCAGGCCGAGCGCGATCAGGATATCGGGAAAGGTATAGAGGAAATCGATGCCGCGCATCAGCACCGCCTGCACCCAGCCGCCGGCATAGCCGGCCAGGGTGCCGATCGCGACGCCCGACAGGAGGCCGATGCCGACCGCAACGAAGCCGACATAGAGCGTAAGTTTGGCGCCGTAGATGACGCGGCTCAGAATATCGCGGCCGAATTCGTCGGTACCGAACAGGTAGGTGGCGGTCGGCGCGATGAGGCGCTTTCCGACCGCTATCTTGTAGGGATCGAAGGGCGCCAGGTAGGGCGCCAATATCGCCACCAGCACGAGCAGCAGAACGATCGATCCGCCGATCAGGATGCGCGGGTTGCGGAGCGCCGTGCGCCAGCGTGACGGCGCGGCGAGTTCGGATTCGCCCGGGCCAATCGGTTGCGGCGTTGTTTCGATGCCATCCGTCACGCGCTCTCCGATCTATTTGTAAGTGATCCGGGGATCGAGCCAGACATAGGCAAGATCGATCATGATCGAGATGATTACGATCACCGTGGCGAACACCAGGATGAAGCCCTGGATGACCGGATAGTCGCGCCTCAGGATGGCGTCGAGCGCCAGCCGCCCGAGGCCGTTCCAGCTAAACACGTTCTCGACCACGACCGCGCCGCCGATCAGATAGCCGAACACGATGGCGATGATCGTCACCACCGCGATCAGCGAAGGCTTGAGCGCGTGGCGGCGCAGCACGATGGATTCGGGCAGGCCCTTGGCGCGCGCCGTCCTGATATAGTCCTCGGCGAATACCTCGATCATCGCCGAGCGCGTCATGCGCGCGATAATCGCCGAATAGGTCGCGCCGAGGGTAATCGCCGGCAGCGCCAGGCTACGATAATCGCCGCTCGCCACCGGAAGCAGCTCGAGCGTCAGCGAAAAGAACAGCAGCAGGATCAGGCCGAGCCAGAAACTCGGTATCGAGACGCCGAGCACCGCTCCCACCATCAGCACATTGTCGACCCATGTGCCCTGCCGATAGGCCGAGAAGAAGCCGAGCGGCAGGCCGATCACGACGGCGATCAGGAGACTGCAAAAAGCCAGCGCGAGGGTGTTCGGCAGACGATCGAAGAGCAGCCGGGCGACCGATTCACTGCCGAAGATCGAGCGCCCGAAATCGCCCTGCAGAATATTGCCGACATAGTGAAGCGTTTGCTGCCAGAGCGGCAGATCGAGGCCGAGGGCGTGGCGGACCTTTTCGATTTGTTCCGGCGTCGCGGCGGCGTTCTGCGCCATCATCATCATCACCGGATCGCCCGGCACGACGTGAATCAGCAAGCTCACGGCGATGGTCGAAGCGAACAGGGTGACGACCGCCACGAAGAGCCGGCGGATAACGTAATTCAGCAAGAGCAGATGACCGACGCGGCCTTGCCGGGCGGCCGTGGCGCCGCCCGGCTATGCGTTGCGAGTTTAGTCCTCGATGGTGACGTCATTGAAGATCGGTGTCACCATGTGCACCTGCTTGAAGCCCTTGACGTTGCTCTTCGACGCTTGCAACCAGAACCAGCCCGGCGACCAGGTTGGAATCTCGTAGGCGTTTTCGAGCAGGAACTTCTGGATTTCGAACAGCTTGTCGCGTCTGGCATCGCCCGACAGCGCACGCTGCTCACGCAGCATCTTGTCGAGCACCGGGTCGTCGATGCCCTGGTTGGCGTAGCCCGGCCGCTGCCACAGGAAGACGAGATAGTCGGGATCCATACCCGACATGCCCATCGTCCACACCACCGGAGTGCCTTCGGTCTGATCGTTGACGCCCGACATGTGATCGACCCAGGCGGCAAATTGCCGGGTTTCCATCTTGGCGACAATGCCGACCTCGGCGAGCTGTTGTTGCATGATGACATGCGATTCATCCCAGCCCTGCAACGTCGACACCGACATGATCACTTCGAGCGGATTGTCCGCCCCATAGCCGAGTTCGGCGAGCAGCGCGCGGGCCTTGTCGGGATCGTACGAGGTGCCCCACTGCTTGCATTTTTCCTGGTCGGCGGCGAGCAGGCCGGGCGCGATCGGGCAATTCGTCGCTTCGACCAAGCCCTCGAAGGCGATATTGGCGAAGACGTTGCGGTCGACCGCATAGCCGACCGCGCGGCGCGCCCGAACATCGTCGAAAGGCGGGATCTTGTGCGCGAAGGCGATATAGGCCTGTTGGCCGCTATGCGGCGAGGTGTAGACGGTATATTCGTCATCGCTCTTCATCTCGGCGGCGTCCTGGAGCGACGGTTCGGCAAAATGCACCTCGCCCGTCTTGAGCGCCGCCATGCGGGCCGGACCCTCGGTAATCGTCTTGAACACCAGGCGCTTCATCAGCGGCGCGCCGGGATTGTCGATCATCGGGTGGTAGTTGACGTGATTATCGAAGCGCTCGAGGACGATTTCGTTGTTGCGGTCCCAGCTCACGAACTTCCACGGGCCGGTGCCGACCGGCGTGACGTCGTCGCCCTGGATCGATGCCGGGCACATGAAATGCGCCAACGGCCCGGCGAGGAACGCCGGCAGGGCGCTATACGCCGCCTCGAGCTCGACGATCACGTTATCGCCGTCGATTTGGGTGCCGACGATGCCGCCATATGACGAGGCGTTGGGGCTCGCCGTGTCGGGGTGGGATACCCGGTCGAAGTTCCATTTCGCCGCCTTGGCGTCGAATACGGTGCCATCGTGGCACGGCACGCCGCCGGGGCGCATTTTAAAGGTGTAGGTCTTGCCGTCGGCGCTTTCGGAATAGCTCTCGGCGAGACCGCCGACGATATTGGCGTCGCCATCCATATGCACCATGTTGCCGTAGATCTGCGTCATCACCTGTAGCGAGATCGTGGTCGAGACGCGGTGGGTGTCGAGGCTGTCGGAATCCGTCGGCCTGGCCACGATGATCGTATCGTCGGCGGCGAACGCCGGCGCGATCCAGCCCATTCCGACCAGCACACACAGGCCGGCGGCCCACCATCTCCATTTGTATGATTTTGCCATTGTCATTTCATCAATCTCCCATTTTGTATGTTCTTGTATGTTCGATTTTTGAATTTTGGCCGGCTGCACTCCACCACAATGGGGGCGGCCGGACGATCGTTCTGGGGCGCGCCGCTTGCTTCCGTGACGCCTATCAAAACAGTGACCCAGTTTCACTCAACCGCGCCAAGAACTGTACACGAGGCGGATGTTCGTCGTCTATGCTCGCGGGCAATTCCGGCGCCGATAGGCTAAAGTGTGAAGATCGGCCGCACGTCCCGTTGGCTTGGTCCGAAGGGGGTAAAAAATGATAATCGATATCGGAGAGGTTAAGCTGTTTTTCGACGTGGAGGGTGCGAAACTGGCGCCCGAGGGTCCCGAGATGCGTGAACGGCCGACGCTGCTTCTGCTGCACGGAGGCCCGGGTTTCGATCACTCTCATCTGAGAGCGACGCATTCTCGATTGGCCGATGTGGCGCAATTGATCTTTCTCGATCATCGCGGAAACGGACGTAGCGAGCGCAGCACCCCGGACAAATGGCACCTCGATCAATGGGCCGACGACGTGCACGCGTTTTGCCTGGCTCTCGGCATCGAGAAGCCGGCGATTCTGGGGCTCTCGTTTGGCGGTTTTGTCGCCCAGGCCTATGCCATCCGCTATCCGGAGCAGCTCTCGAAATTGATCCTTTCGAGCACCGCCGGGAAAATGCGCTACGACCGGATATTCGCCATGTTTGAAAGTTTGGGCGGGGCCGCGGCGCGCCAAATAGCCGAGCGGTTTTGGCACGACGCCGCGGCGCCCGGCGCCTTGGAGCCCTATCTCGAGATTTGTTTTCCGCTCTACAACCAGACCCCGCAAGACCCCGACATCATCAAGCGCGCGGTTATGAACCCCGCCGTGCTCGGCCATTTTTTTGGCGAGGATGGCGAAGGCCACAAGTTCGATTTCCTGCCCGAGTTGAAAAAAATTCGTTGCCCGACCCTGGTCATGTCCGGCGAAGTGGATCCAGTAACGCCGGTCGAGCAATCGGTCGATCTCGCCGCTGCCCTGCCTCAGGATTTGGTGCGCCTCGAACGCTTCGCAGGCTGCGGACACGGCGTCGCAAGTGACGATCCGGACGGGGCGGATCGGGTGATGAGGGAATTTCTGACTTCCTGAAAAAGTAGTGTCGACGGACTTCCCAAGGTCGCGCTCGTACATAAAGCCGAGGTTGGGCTGGGCCGACGCCTCTCCTTGCTCCGCCAGCGGCTGCCATTCGCGAACCGCCGCCGCATAGTCACCGCGCTGGGCCGCTTCCATTCCGACATCGAAGTCCCGTGCCGCCGCTGGAGCGGCATGCGCGAGAGCCAGAACGACAATTGCGGCTATGAGAGCGATTCGCATGTCCCCCCTTACTAGGGCGCCAGCGGCGCGGCTGAAGTCCGAAGAAGGAAAAGCGCTTTAACCCTATGCGGGTATCAGGCAATCGGCAACATGACTTCCGTTCCTGGCTTGATTCGGCTGTTGGCGACGATCTCATTTTACTTCCGGAGCGGGGGGTGGAGCAGACATTTGTGACCATACCTGAGATTGTCGCGCCCGAAATGGTAGATTAATGGCTAATATTTCTCATGCTGCGTTTGCTGTCACATTACCCAGAAGCGATAAATGTAATAAAAGACAAATTACCTTCCGGAATTCTCCAGGGCAAAGTCGAGCCAACCGCTTTCCGTGAAAATGTTCGCATGCCGAGCGGCGCCTTCGGCATCTAGCCCGGACAACTCACTTGGCTGGATAGCTTCGCGTTCGGACATCAGTTCTATTATCAGCAGGTATCTCTGCTGACCCGGCCCGCCGCTGTATATTTTACGCTCGGACGTCATGATGCCGGATATTTCTTCGTCTATGCCCCACAGCCGCACCCTTTTAACATCACCTTCGGCGGCGATATTCGGCAGTATTTTATCCCGGTAGCAGGCCAGGATCGATGCGTCATCGGCCGCAAGGTTAAAGCGGATGGTCGCCAAGAATGGTGTCGCGGCCGTGACATCCGCTCCGCCGCGAGCCAACAGGCGGTAGATGTTGCGCGCCGGGTTGCGGAAATGTTTGAGCGCCTCGGCAGTCCAGGGCGTCGGGTTGTTGAGCGCGTCGTGATAGGCCTGGCTGGCGAGAACCTCGGGCGCCTCGGTTTCGTAATACATAAGAAACATGGCGGCGTCTCCCGTGCCGCAATAGCGCCGGCCGGTCAGGAAGCCCGGATGGGAAACCCGTTCCAACATATGTTGGCAATTGTGCCAGCGCCGAAACTCGGTGACGTATTCGGCGTCGATGTCGGCCCAGAAGGCCAGGATGCCATTCGCCTCAACCATGATTTTTTCCCGCTGCTGCCGCGGCCCGCGCTTCAGCTATGGAACGCAGCCGTCAATCCGCCGTCGACATAAATTATTTGACCGTGAACAAAACCCGCCCAGTCGCCGGCGAGAAACAATGCCGGACCGGCAATGTCGTCCGGCTGCCCCCAGCGCCGCGCCGGCGTGCGTTCGATGACCATTTGAGAGAATTCTTGTCGCGCCCTGACATCCGCCGTCATCTCGGTGGCGATAAATCCCGGCCCGATGCCGTTCACCCGTATGCCGCGTTCGGCATACTCCGCCGCCAACACGCGGACCAGCCCGGTCAACCCCGATTTGGCCGAGCAATAGGCGGCGAGGCCGGCGCGGCCGTGCAGCGCCAGAATCGAGGCCATGAAGATCATGCTGCCGCCGCCGCCGCGCTCGATCACCGGCGCGGCGGCCTTGGCGACGGCAAAATGCGAGACCAGATTGGCTTCCAGCATTTGCCGATATGCCGCGACGTCAAGATCCTCGACCGGGTCGCGGTTTTGCGTGCCGGCGTTGCTGATCAGGATATCGAGCCCACCGGTCTCGGAGGCAATCCGTGCGATGCCCCGATCGATGGCCTGTTCGTCCGTAACGTCGAAGCCGACGGCTGATATCTCCGCACCCGGCATTTCAACAGCCAATTCGCCGGCGCATACCCGAGCCGATTCAGAATCGGGCCCATGCACGTAAACCCGCGCGCCGGCCTTGGCGAAATGCGTGGCGATGGCGCGCCCGATGCCGCGCGTGCTGCCGGTGACCAGCACCGACCTGCCGCCAAAACTGCCGCTCTGGAAATCGTTCATGCAATGGCCCCCGCTTTGCGCAACCCGGTTATCCGCTCGGCGTCGTAACCGAGGTCGGCGAGGATGGCGTCGGTGTCGGCGCCCAATTCAGGCGGCGGCATATATGTGCCAGGGCGCACGCCGTCATAGGTCGCGGCATGTCTGAGCAGGGTGACTTTTGTCCCGTCCGACAATTCGACATCCTCGAACATTTCATTGTGAATGACCTGCGGGTCGTTCTTGAGCGCCGCGAAATCATTTACCGGCGCGGCCCACAAACCCTCCTTGTCGAACGCTTCGACGATGTCACGCACTTTTCCGAGCTTGACGTTGCGTGCGATGGCGGCGGATACCTCAGCCGATTTTCGCCAGCAATCCCGATCCGAATAGAGCGCCATCTGCTCGTCCGCGAAAACTTCGGCCATTGTTTTGATCGGGCCGAGGGAAAGCGCGATGAATCCGTCCGAAGCCTGGTAAATCCCGTAAGGCGCCGGATAGATCCAGCCGGCAATATCAGCCTTGGGGCGCGTCGAGCGCCCTTCGCCGCCATTGAAATATGCCGTCAATGGCTCGACCTGAAGATCCATCGCCACGCCGAGGAGATCGACTTCGACATGGCGTCCCTTGCCATCGCGGCCCCTTGCCAGGAGGGCGGCCATGATGGATGCGGCCATCACCGTGGCGCCGTGATGGTCGACAATCGATGCGCCGGCCGGCGTCGGGCGCTCCCTGCCGGTGGTTTGGGCGAGGCCGGAGAATGCCTGTATCAAAAGATCCTGACCGGGTTTTTTCGCATAGGGACCCGTGGATCCCCAGCCCGAGCCGGAGGCATAGACCAGGGCGGGGTTTATCGCCTTGGCGTCGCCGTAGCCCAGGCCCATGCGCTCGAGCACGCCGGGCCTGAAATTTTCCATCAGGACATCGGTCTCGGCGATCATGCTCCTGACGATCTCAAGACCCTGTTCGGATTTCAGATCGATGGCGATCGAACGCTTGTTGCGGTGGGCGCAGAGGTAAAAGACGCTTTTGCCGTTGGCCCAGATATCGCCGCCGGCCCAACCGCGCTGAAAATTACCCCTGGGCGATTCCACCATCACCACGTCGGCGCCGAGATCGGCGAGAATCTGGGCCGCCAGGGGGCCGAGCAGAAAATGATTGAGGCTGACGATTTTGTAACCGGCTAACAGATCCATGCTCTTTTCATTTCCCTGTAAAAACGGCGGGCCGTTTGGCGATAAAGGCGGCCATTCCCTCGGCGCAATCCCGGCTCGCGAACATCTCTTCGAGCGCCGCCGCCTCGAGCGCCAGGCCGTCGCTCAAGCGGCCGTCGATGCCACCCCGCACGACCTGTTTGACGGCTCGGGTTGCCAATGGCGCGTTGGCGGCAATCCGGCCGGCCAGACGCAAAGCGGATTCACGCGCCGCCCGATCGCCCCCGTCGGCGGCAGCGGCGATGCCGAGGCGAACGGCTTCGTCGGCCATGATAATCTCGCCGGTCAGCATCAGGCGGAGCGCGGCGTTTTGGCCGATCAGGCGGGGCAGCCTTTGCGAGCCGCCATCGCCGGGAATAACGCCGAGTTTGACTTCGGGAAAACCGAAACGCGCATCTTTCGTGCAGACGATAAAATCGGCGAGCAGGGCCAGCTCCAGCCCGGCGCCGAGAGCCATGCCGTCGACCGCGGCGATAAACGGCGTCTCGACGGCCTCGAGCCGGCTCCAACCCGAAACACGAATCGGATCGCGCAAGCCGGCGAAGCCGCGGCGCGCCATTTCCTTGATGTCGGAGCCGGCGCAAAAATGGCCATCCGAGCCGGTCAATATAATGGCGCGTATGTCCGCGTCGCCGTCGAGCCGGTCGATGACCGCGGCCAGCGCGCCGACGGTCGCCACATCAAGGGCATTGCGCGCCTCGGGCCGCGATATCTCGACCAGGGCGACGGCGCCATCGCAATCGATCAGGCGTACCGTTTCAACGGCGCACATCGACCCAGCGATCTTTCCCGGCCGATTCGACAACGGCCTCGACAAAACCGACCGCCGCCATGCCGTCCGAGATATCGGGCGCGTCGAGCGCCGCCGGATCTGGCGCCCGGCCTTGCTGCTTGGCGCGGATGAGCTCGGCCGCGTCGAGGTACGTGTTGGCAAAGCATTCGAGATAACCTTCCGGCAACCCGGCCGCCATGCGGGTGATGCGGTTCGCCGCGCTGCCGACGCCGAATCCACCGCGCGTGAGGATCGCGGGCGGCGCGCCATATTCGATTACCTTTAAATGATTCGGCGTCTCGCCGTCCCACTCGACGCCGCCCGAAGCGCCGTATACCCGAACCCGCAAGCCGTTTTCATTGCCGCAGGCGATCTGCGAGGCCCACATTGAGCCGCGCGCGCCGCCGCCATAGCGCAGCAGAATATTGGCATCGTCATCCATCCTGCGGCCGGCGACGAAACTCGAAACATCGGCAAAAACCGATTCGAGCTCAAGGCCGGATACGAAAGCCGCCAGATTGAAAGCGTGGGTGCCGACATCGCCGATGCAGGCGCCCGGCCCGACGCGCGCGGGATCGGTGCGCCATGCCGCCTGCTTGTGGCCCTCGGCATCGATCGGATTGGTCAGCCAGTCCTGGGCATATTCGATCTGCACCGCGCGCGGCTCGCCGATACGCCCGGAGGCGACGATATCGCGGGCCTCGCGCACCATCGGGTAGCCGGTATTGTTGTAGGTGACGGTGAATACCAGATCGGCCGATTTTGCCCGCGCCGCCAGGTCGCGCGCTTCGGCCATGGAGCAGGCCAGGGGCTTGTCGCAAATGACGTGAATCCCGGCATCGAGAAATGCCGCGCAATGCTCATGGTGGAGATGGTTCGGCGTGGCGATGGTGACCGCCTCGATGCCGTCCGCGCGCGCGGCCTCCAAGCGCGCCATGCCGGCATGGTCGGGGTAGATACGGTCCTCGGGCAGGCGCATCATGCGGCCTGACCTTTGCGCCCGCTCCGAGGTTGACGACAACGCGCCGGCAACCAGATCAAAATGATCGTCGAGGCGCGCCGCGACGCGGTGGACGGCGCCGATAAACGAGTCTTCACCGCCACCGACCATACCGAGCCGAATTCGCGAATCGGATATGTTTTCCGTCGCCATCGCCGTTGTTCTCCAGCATTTATTTACTAAATTTTTTGTCTTTTTACACCAACAGGAATTCATATACAACCGATATTCAGATTTTTCCGGAGAAAATATCTACTAATCGCTATATTTATCATGAAGTTAATGGTAATTTACTGGATTATTGATTTAGTAAATTATTGTTGCTATACAGTAAATAAAGCTGTGGGCATACATCAGGCGGGACGATGTACGACTATATAATTGTGGGGGCCGGCTCGGCGGGCTGCGTGTTGGCCGATCGCCTGAGCGAAGATCCGGCGGTGCGCGTCCTGCTGCTCGAGGCCGGCGGCAAGGATACAAATCCGTTCATCCATATTCCGGCCGGCTTTGGCAGGCTTCAGAAGCCGTCGGTAAATTGGTGTTTCCACCTCAAACCCCAGAAACATCTGAACGATCGCGAAATCTGGTATCCCCAGGGCAAGACCCTCGGCGGATCGAGTTCGATCAACGCCATGATCTACATCCGCGGTCAAAGGGCGGATTACGATGGCTGGGCCGAGGCCGGCAATGACGGCTGGTCTTACCGCGAGGTATTGCCCTACTTCATGCGCAGCGAGCATAACGAGCGCCTGGCCGATGAATATCACGGCACCGGAGGCCGCCTCGGCGTCTCGGATCAGATTTCGCAAAATATCCTGTCGAAAGCGTTCGTCCGCGCCGCCCAGCAGGCCGGGCACAAATATAATCCTGATTTCAATGGCGCCTTCCAGGCCGGCACCGGCCCCTATCAGGTGACATGTCGCGATGCCCGGCGCGCCAGCACCGCGCGCGAATTCCTGCGCCCGGCGCTGAGCCGCAAGAATTTGACGGTGGAAATAAAATCATTCGCCCAAAAAATTCTGGTCGAGAAGAGCCGCGCGGTCGGCCTCACATATCGCGTCGGCGGAGGCAGCAAAACCGCCCGCTGTGACCAGGAAATCATCGTCAGTTCGGGCGCCGTCGGCTCGCCGCGCCTGCTGCTGCTGTCCGGCATCGGCCCGGCCGGGGAATTGGCAAAACTGGATATCGAAACGGTGCACGACCTGCCCGGTGTCGGCGGGAACATGCAGGATCACCTCGATTCCTATGTCGTTTCCGACCTCAAACAGCCGCTCAGCTATGACGGCGCCGATCGCTTTCCCAAATCGTTCAAGAACGGCTTGGAGTACCTGTTTTTCAAAAGCGGGCCGGCGACTTCCGTGGTCGCCGAAAGCGGCTGCTTCGCGGCGACCACGGAGAGCGGCAGGCCCGACATTCAGCTCCATATCCTGCCGGCCTATGTCGTCAACTCTGGGCGCACCGCTATCAAGGGGCACGGCATCACCATCAACACCTGCGTGCTCCGGCCTGAAAGCCGGGGCAGCATTACCCTCGCATCGAACGATGCGGCGGCGATGCCTATCATCGATCCGAATTTTCATGCCGTCGAGACCGACCGCGAAATGTCGATCAAGGGCGTCCGCCTGGCGCGCGAAATTCTCGCCCAATCGGAATTGTCGCGCCACATCGAGAGAGAATTTTTGCCCGGCGCGGAAGCAAATACCGACGCCGAGATCCTCGACTATATCAAGCAATATGCCTCGGTCGATTATCACCCGGTCGGCACCTGCAAGATGGGGCGCGACGCCATGGCGGTGGTCGATGCAGAGTTGCGCGTGCACGGGCTGGAGGGCATCCGCATCGTCGATTCCTCGATCATGCCCAATCTCATCAGCGGCAATACCAACGCGCCTTCGATCATGATCGGCGAAAAGGGCGCGGCCATGATTCGCGGCGAGAGCGCGCTGATTGCCGACCTCGACGACGGCGGTGAGAGGGCGTTTTGAGCAAGCCCGGCAAATCGCGAAAACCGACATTGAAGCAGGTCGCCCGACATGCCGGGGTTTCGCCGTCGACCGTATCGCTGGTCATACGCGACAAAGGCAGCCTGCCGGACCGCACCCGGCAAAAGGTTTTCAGGGCGATCGAAGAGACCGGATACAAACGGCCAAAAAGCAAGCACGGCGCCGCCGGCATGAGCGCCATCGGCGTCATCGCCGATGATATCGAGAACCCATACTATGCCGAGCTGTTCAGGGTCATCGACCGGGAGTTGGAAGGCAGCGCCGTCACCGCCCTGCTGCTGGCGTCAAATGGTTCCCTGGCGCGGCAATGTTCGCTGATCAAAAAGCTTGCCGGCTGGGGCTGCGCCGGTGCCGTGCTGATCCCGGCCAACGCTTCCGGGCAGGAAACACTCGATCTGATCAAGCACCTGGACATGCCGGTGGTTCTCGGGGTCAGGCATCTCGGCTTCGGCATCTTCGATTATGTCGGGCCGGATTATGTCAAGGGTATGCAATTGGCGACGCAGCACCTGATCGATCTCGGCCACAAACGCATCGCCTTTGTCGGCGGCAAGCCTGAAAACTCGGCTTATTCCGCCCGGCTCAGAGGCTTTCGCATGACGGTTTCGAACGCCGGCGCGGCGCGGCCGGAGGTCTTTGAAATGGAAGGCCCGCCGACAAGCGAGTTCGGCGTCGAGGCGATGGCCTCGATTACCGCCATGCGGGAACCGCCGACCGCCCTCATCGCCTACAACGACCAGCTCGCCTTCGGTCTGATGTCGGGCGCCCGCGATATCGGTCTCACAGTGGGCAAAGATATCGCCATTGTCGGTTTCGACGATGTGCGCGCCGCCGCCATGCGCAACCTGCCGCTGACCACCGTTTCAACACCGCCTTCGCGCATCGGCGCCGAGCTTGCCCGCTTGTTGATGGCGCGTATCAAGGACAGCAGCGCCGTTCCGGTAAACATCATACCGCCACCGCGGCTAAAAATTCGCATGAGCTGCTGCGCACCGCCAGTCCCGGCCGAAGCCGGCATGGAATCACTCGCATCGACTACGAGCATCACACCGGAAAACTAAGCGGCGCTTGTTACGACGCCTTTTTTGCTCAGGCGAATATTGGCGAACTGGCCATGGCTCTGTCATGGGTCCGCTCCTGTGTTGAGTGAGGGGCTAAACCCTAAACCTCAACACAGGACAGACCCGCCCGTTACCACACCGCTCGTGCCACCCAACGCCCCTCAATACCGCGAGAGCGGTTTAGTCCATCTGGGTGCAAGGCGGGCATCAAAGGCAGGAAAATCAAACTGCCCAAAAAGTTGTTCGTTGTCGGATATGAACAGGAGGAGGGGCCAATTCTCCATGGGTTCGCCCGAATTTGTACCTACAGGGTTATCGGCACAATCAGTGATTCTCGTTGTTTGCGTGTCCCCGCCACCAAAAATTACCCCTCTAGACCAATGGTATAGCGGGTTTTTGTGGTCTGGAAATCGGGGCCGGTCAATCGACCACCCGCACCGGGTTGTCCTCGGCAACGCAATCTTCCAGCCGGTCGCGCATGTTCTCCTACAGGATCACGTCGTCGATGAAGCAACCGAGACGCCGCGGCACATCCCTGGCGGAGAAGACCGAAAGCGATTTTCGTACGCGGTGGTCGGCATGGCGCGGCGCCGCGTCTATGTGACATAGTCGGTCCCGAAGGGCGCCGCCCGTGGTTCTATGTCGGCGCAATGGCAAAGGGTCAAACCGCCATGTCAAAGCAGTTTCCGCACCTGTTCACGCCCGTCAAACCGCGGTAAGCGTTATATGAAGGCCATAAAACAACCCGGCAGAGATCGGGAGTGGGGCTGTCCGATTCACGCGGTCGTTTCGTGCTGTACACAATGTCAGTGATTCTGCGGGATCCCCGGCGAAGGGCCTCCAACGGATGAGCGCGTGAGGTTTGATGACGCTGCGCTTTTTTATCCGTCAGCACGGAGCTTTCTCGATCAAATCAAACCCTACATTCAATGCAAAGTGAGGTTCACAAATGGCTGACGTACAGAGAGGGACGATGAAGCGTATCGCGCGCAAGGACGCATATGAATATGAGATGGTCGCCAAGGAGCCCTTATTGACCGTACAACCGGGAGAGGCCTTCGTGATCGAGACCGAGGACGCGCTCAACGGTTCGATCCAGCGCGACGACCAGTTGGTCATCACGGAAAACCTGGGCGCGGACCGCGTCCGGGCGCTCGATTTCAACCCCTGCGCCGGTCCGATCATCGTCGAGGGCGCCAAGGCGGGCGACGTACTCGCCGTTACCATCGAAGACATCGTGGTCGCCGACCAAGGGGTGACCGCCCTCCTGCAGATGTGGGGCCCTTTCAAGGACTCGGCCAAATACGCCGACTGTCGCGGCCCCCATACCAAGATCATCAAGCACCTACCCGGCCCCAGCGGGACGACCTCCGACGGCAAGGGCGTCTATAACGAGCGCATCACCTGGGACCTCAAACCGCATATCGGGACGATCGGGACGGCGCCTTTCCGCGCCGTCGCCGCCGGCGCCCACACCGCGGTGGGACAAGGGCCCCATGGCGGCAACATGGACGTCCGCGACATCTGCAAGGGGAGCAAAATCCTGCTGCCCGTAAGTCATGACGGGGCCCACCTCTATGTCGGCGATGTCCATGCCTCGATGGCCGACGGTGAGTTTGCCGGCCTCGCCGATGAGTCGCGTTCGGAGGTCACGCTTGCTTGCGAAATAATCCCCCAGAAGCAGATCCCATGGGTGCGCATCGAGACGCCCGAGGCGATAATCCAGCTGCACAGCTTCAAGCCGCTCGACGATGCCGTCACGCAGGCCTTCTTCTGGCTGGTCGATTGGCTGGTCGAGGAGTATGGCTTCTCGCAGCGCGATGCCGCGTTTCAGATGGGGGCCAATCCCGACGTCCGCATCAATATCTACCAGATGGTTATTTTGGGGCGCATCAATTACACGGTAGGCGTCTCGATCCCCAAGAAATACCTCCGATGAGAGGCGGAAAAGCAGATTTGATCTGAAGCGCCGAACGGCGACGAGCCAAATCCCTCGAACGCCGCATGGCCGCAAGCATGGCGCGGCGCCGCGTCGGTGTGACATAGTCGGTCCCGAAGGGCGTCGCCCGTGGTTTAACGTCGGCGCAATGACAAGGGATCAAACCGCCATGTCGAAGCAGTTTCCGCACCTGTTCACGCCGATCAAACTGCGCCACAAGACGCTCAAGAACCGCATCGTGTTTGGCGCGCACACCGCCAACATGAGCGAGGGCGGCCTGCCCGTCGAGCGCCACTTCGGCTATTACCGCGAGCGCGCCCGCGGCGGCGCGGCGATGATCGTCGTCGAGCCGGCGCCGGCGCACCGAACCGGCGTGCTGACCCGCGGCAACTTCCGCCACGAGGACGATTCGGTCATCCCGCACTTCCGTCGCATCACCGACGAGTGCCACACCCACGGCACGGTGATGATCCACCAGATCTATCACGTCGGCGGTCACGGCGATCAGGACAATTCGTGGGAGCCCTATTGGTCGCCTTCGGGTGTGCCATCGATGCATGACCCCTGGGGCAGTCACGCCATGACCGAGGCCGAGATCGAGGAACTGATCGCGAGCTTCGTCGAGGCCGCCCGGCGCGACCGCGACTCCGGCTTTGACGGCGTCGATCTGTTCGCCGGCTACAACTGCCTGATCGACCAGTTCTGGTCGCCGCTCACCAACCGGCGCGACGATCGCTGGGGCGGCAGCCTGGACAACCGCATGCGCTTCGCCGTCGAAGTTTGCTCCCGCATCCGCGACATGGCGGGCGACGGTTTCATCGTCGGCATGACCGTATCGGGCGCCGAACCCTATCCCGGCGGGCTCACCATCGAGGACAAGCAGGAGATGGCGGCGTATCTCGACGCGCGCGGCCTCGTCGACTACTTCTCGGTCGGCACGGGAAGCTACCTCAACCAGTTCTCCAAGATCGTCCCCTCGTTTCAGTTCGACATGATGCTGGGCCCGCCCGATGCCGAGAAGTTCAAGCAGGCGGTCAAGCATGCGGTGGTGACGGCGGAGGCACGGGTCAAGACGCCGGCCAACGCCGAAAAGGTGATCGCCGGGGGGATGGCGGATCTGGTGAGCATCGTGCGCGGCCAGATCGCCGATCCCCACCTTGCCAACAAGGCCCGCGACGGCCGCGCCGCGGACGTCCGCCCCTGCATCAACTGCAACCAGCTCTGCATCGGGCGCCGGATGCGCGATTACTGGATCTCCTGCCTCGTCAATCCGTCCGTGGGCCGCGAGTTCGAGTGGGACGGCGACCGCCCGCCTCCGGCCGAGACGGCGCGCGACATTCTGGTGGTGGGCGGCGGCCCGGCGGGCCTTGAGGTCGCGCGCGTCGCCGCCGAGCGCGGCCACCGGGTGACCGTCGTCGAGCGCGGCGGCGAGCTCGGCGGGCAGTTCCGGCTTGCCGCCGGCCAGCCCGAGCGCGGCGAGATCGGCGAGCTGCTCACCTGGTACCAGAGCCAGCTCGAGCAAGCCCAGGTTCGGATCAAGCTGAGAACCGAGATGAGTGTGGACGATGTGCGCCACGCCGGCGCCGATGCCGTCGTGCTGTGCACCGGCTCGCACCCCTCGCGCGACGGTTTTCAGAGGGCCCTGCCGCACCTGACGCGGTTGCCCGGCGCCGATCAGGACAACGTCTCAACCGTCCACGACGTGCTCGAAGGCACGGTGGTGCCGGGAACCCGCGTGCTCCTGTTGGATGATCTCAACGGCTGGTGGCCGGCCAGTGGCACCGCGCTCCACCTCGCGCTGCAGCGCCACCAGGTGACGCTGGTGACCAGCGCCGAGCAGGCGGCGGGGCAGCTCGAATACAACGGCACCGCCGATACGACGCGCGAGCGGTTTATGAAATACGGCATCGAGACCCTTGCGGCGACAGCGCTCTTGTCCTGGCACGGCAACACCGCCAAGCTGGTCAACCTCTACACCGGCGAGGAGGACGAGCGCGAGTTCGATTCGCTGGTGCTGGCCACCACCAACACGCCGGAAGACGAGCTGACGGCCGCGCTCGCGGGCTCGCAGCTCGAGATCCACGCCATCGGCGACACCGTCTCGGCGCGCACGGCGGCGATGGCCATTTACGAGGGCCGCAAGCTCGGCCGGCGGCTTTAGCCGGCATCCACAAAGCCTGTTCGATGCTGTCATACTGTCGCAGCCTGTCTCTCTCCAGACCGTGATTGCGGCCAACGAGGTGTTGCCATGAGTTCGAGCGATCCCCTTTTGCAGCCGTTCCAGCTGCGCCATCTGACCCTGAAAAATCGCTTCATGTCGACCGCCCATGAGCCGGCCTATTCCGAGGACGGCATGCCCAAGGATCGCTACCGGCTTTATCACGTCGAAAAGGCCAAAGGCGGCATTGCCCTCACGGTGATCGGCGGCTCGACGGTGGTGGCGGAGGATTCACCGCCGCCGTTCGGCAATCTGCTCGCCTACAAGGATGAGATCGTTCCGTGGCTTAGGCGCCTCGGCGAGGAATGTCATGAACATGGCGCCGCCGTCATGATCCAGCTCACGCATTTGGGCCGTAGAACCAACTGGAACAGCGCCGACTGGTTGCCGGTGCTTGCGCCCTCGCCGGTTCGCGAGCCGGCCCACAGATCCTTTCCCAAGGAGGCCGAGGATTGGGATCTCGACCGCATCGTCGCGGCTTCCGCCGCGGCCGCCGAGCGCGTTCAGGCCTCGGGCTTGGATGGCATCGAGATCGA
>CAJXFT010000059.1 GCA_913053235.1 uncultured Alphaproteobacteria bacterium | reverse complement strand
AGGTTAATCTACGCTCACCAGCATTTTCACGCCGCGCCGTGAATAATCCGGGCTAGTACGCGCACCCTATTTTTTCAGCTGTCTGGACAAATCACACTTTTGTGACAGATATCAGGCGTCTCGGCGCGGTTTGCCGGCGCCATTGCGCGCACCAACCGAATTCACACGAATTGTCAGGTGACGATGGAATATATGTATGACGGTCCGCCGGAGTTCGGCGCCACCTTGGAGGTGGCGCCCGGCGTTCATTGGCTGCGCATGCCGCTGCCGATGGCGCTCGATCATATCAATCTGTGGCTGATCGAGGACGGCCCCGGCTGGACGCTGATCGATACCGGCCTCTACAGCAAGCACTCGCAAAAAATCTGGCGACAGGCGATCGACGAGCATCTCGGTGGGCGGCCGCTCAGGCGCGTCATCATCACCCATTTTCATCCCGATCATATCGGCATGGCGGGCTGGCTGGTGGCGCAGAGCGGCGCCGAATTCTGGATGACGCGCACCGAATGGCTCTATGCCCGCATGCTGACCATCGATATCGGCGACGGTTTCACCGACGCCATGGTCGCGCATTACCGCCGCGCCGGCGGCAGCGCCGAATATCTCGCCGGCCTCAAGGAACGCGGGGCGTTTTTTTCCGGCCTGGTATCCGAAGTGCCGCGCGGCTTCCGCCGCATCGCCGACGGCGAGCAATTCGAGATCGGCGGCAGGAGCTGGAAAATTGTCGTCGGCAACGGCCATTCGCCCGAGCATGCCTGCCTGCTGGCGCCGGAGCTCGGCCTGTTGGTGTCGGGCGATCTGGTGCTGCCGAAGATTTCGCCGCATATCGGCGTCTATGGCGACGAGCCCGATGGCGACCCGTTAAGGGACTACCTCGATACCCTGGCGCGCTTCCACCAGCTTCCCGGCGACGCCATCGTGCTGCCCTCGCATGGCGAGCCGTTTGCCGGCCTGCATGAGCGGCTCGACGAATTGATCCAACATCATGAGGAGCGGCTGGTCGATTTCACCGCCGCCTGCGCCGAGCCGGCGACGGCGGTCGAGATCGCCAATCAGGTCTTCAAGCGGCGCCTCGATGCCGGGCAATTGGGATTCGCGGCGGCGGAAACGGTGGCGCATCTCAACTATCTGATCGCCGAGGGGCGCATCACGCGCCGCGTCGACGAAGACGGCGTGCATCTCTACCAGGCCTGTTGATTGCCCTTTAGAGACCGAGCAGCCGGTCGACCGTGTCGCGCAGGATCATAGCGGCATCGACCATTTGATCGAGCGGTACATGTTCGTTGGCGGCGTGGCTGGTGGCGCCGTCGCCGGGGCCGAAATTGACGATCTCGATATCATCACCGGCGAAATAGCGCCCTTCGCTGACCGCCAGCGCGTTGATGAATGCCGGCGCGCGGCCGCGGCGCGCTTTGATGGCGGCGGCGAGGGCGGAAATGCCGGCGCCGTCGAGCGGCGGCGAAAAGCCGTTGGTGCCGGTGAGGAATTCGACCTCGAATGATTGCGCCGGCTCGCCCGAACCTTCGAGGATCCCGGCCATCTCTTGGAAGGCTGCGTCGACATCCTCGTCCGGCAACAGGCGGCGGTCGATCTCGAGCACGCAAGCGCTCGGTACGACGTTGACGTTATGGCCGCCCTGAATGCGGCCGATATTCATGGTCGAGCGCTTTTCGCCGCTGACTCGCAATGCGAGGCGCGACTCCATTTCAGAGCGGAGATGTGCCGCGAGGCGCATCATGCGCAGGATCGCATTGTCGCCGGCCTCCGGATCGCCGCCATGCGCGGCGCGGCCCGAAGCGCTAATACGCAGCCACAACACGCCGCGTTCCTCGGCGATGAGATCCATGCCGGTCGGCCCGCCGACGAGCATGAAGTCGGGCTTGAGGGCGCCCACCTCACGCAGATAGCGCATGCCGTCCGGGCCGAGCCGCTCCTCGTCGCCGGTAAAGGTGAAGGTGATTTCGCCCTGGCGCGGGCCGCCGGCGCGCATGATTTCCTCGCCCAGCCAAATATGCAGCGCCGTCGAGCCCTTGCAATTATTGGCGCCGAGGCCATAGAGCGCGCCATCCCTAAGCACCGCCTCGAAGGGATCGCTCAGCCAATCCTCGGCCAAGCCCGGCGCCACCGTGTCGATATGGCAGTTGAGCGCCAATCGCGGCGCCCCATTGCCGAAGCGCGCCACCACATTGTCGACGCCCTCGGCGCGGCCCAGGGTTTGGCAGCGATAACCGGCACCCTCGTAGCGCTTGCGGATATAGGCGCAGATTTCCGTGGTATCGCCCGGTGGATAGGGCGACGGAATAGCGATAAGATCGCTCAATATCGCGGTCAGTTGATGAGCGAGTTTCGATTCGTCTGTCATGGGTCCGCCGTATCTGCGAAGGGGAGGGGAAGGATTATGACCGTTACCGTCAAGAGCATAAGCGCGATCAATGAAGAGATGCAGGAAATTCCGATCGAGGAGAAGCGCATCGGGGAATTGCCGGTCGAGTTGAACCAGCTGTTGGGCGCCGCGCGGGCGCTGCGCCCGGCGCATGATTTCGACCGCGACCCGGCCGATTTTCAGCGCGTCCTTCATTCCGTGCGGGATTGAGGCGATGGCGCCCGGCGCGGACGAACTGAACGCGCTCACCCTGTGCGGCCTCGCCGATGCGATACGCGGCGGCGAGGTTTCGGCGGTCGAGGCGATGGCGGCCACCCTGGCCCGCATCGAGCGCCTCGATCCCAAATTGAACGCCTTCATCTGGCGCGACGGCGCGGGCGCCATGGCGCGCGCCGAGGAGGCCGATGCGGCGCGTGCGCGCGGCGATGAGTTGGGCCCGCTGCACGGCGTCGCGCTGGCGCACAAGGATATGTTCTACCGCCCGGGCCGGCCGAGCAGTTGCGGCTCGCGCATCCGGCGCGAATTCCACGGCCTTGAGACGGCGACCGTTCTCAAGCGCCTCGATCAGGCCGGCGCCATCGAGGTCGGCACCCTCGCCATGGTCGAGTTCGCGATGGGGCCGCACGGCTATAACGGCCATCTGCCGCGCTGCCGTAACACCTGGGATTTCGAGCGCATCCCGTGCGGCTCGTCGTCGGGCTCCGGCACGGCGGTCGCCGGGCGCCTGGTCTACGGCGCACTCGGCTCCGATACCGGCGGCTCGATCCGCTGCCCGGCCGCCGCCAACGGCGTCACCGGCATGAGCCCGACCTATGGCCGGGTCAGCCGCTTCGGCGCCATGCCGATGTCGTTCTCGCTCGACGTCATGGGGCCGCTGGCGCGCACCGCACGCGATTGCGCCCGCCTGCTCGGCGCCATCGCCGGGCGCGACGGCAAGGACGCCTCCTCGAGCCGCGAGCGGGTGCCGGAATACGAGGGCGGGCTGATGCGTTCCATCGTCGGCCTTCGCGTCGGCGTACCGGAGGGCTATTTCGACGAGGATCTCGACGCGGACGTGGCGTCGCTGGTCGAGGAAAGCCTCGACGTCTTCAGGTCGCGCGGCGCCAGCATCATCAGGGTCGAGATGCCGCCGGTCCTGCACCGGGTGGCGGAGATACACCCGCTGGTGATGAAGGCGGAAGGTTCGGCCAATCACGGCGCCTGGAAACGCAGCCGGGCGCATGATTATTCCGAAGAGGTCGGCAAGCGCCTCGAAGCCGGCTTTTTCATCCCCGCCACCGACTATATCAACGCCCTGCAATATCGCGGCGCCGCCCTGCGGGAATTTTCGGACGCCGTGTTCTCCAAGGCCGATGTGCTGCACACCCCGGTCCTGCCGATGCCGACGCCGAGCCTCGAGGCGACCGCCTATTCCGACGGCCCGGCCTATCTCGAGATGGTGGTGGCGCTGACGCGCAACACCAAGGTGGTGAACTATTTCGGCCTGCCGGCGATCAGCGTTCCTTGCGGCTTCACGCCGGACGGCATGCCGACCTCATTCCAGTTGATCGGCCGCCCATTCGCCGAGGACGTGCTGCTGCGGCTTGGGCATCAGTATCAGTTGGAGACCAACTGGCATGAACGGATGCCGAGCGCACTCGCCGATATGTGACAAGCCCTTTCTCCCCAGCGGGGAGAGAGGGTTGGGTGTGAGGGGAGAGCAAAGCGCGCGGCGCGCGCTCAAACTAAGCGCGAACCGAAAAAAATCATACAAGGCGCCGTCTCATCGCCAAGATTGTATCCCTACACCTGCCATACCCATAGTTGGACGGCGGAGCGCGGGCTGAAAGGGCAAACGAATGGCGCGATGGGCACTGATTCTAAGCCTTATATTCGGTGTCGGCCCGGCGCTCTCCGGCTGTGAGATCATCTACACCATTTTCCACGATATTCACTATGCCGAACTTAGAAAGGAATGGAATCGCCCCTATGTCCTCATTGAAGAATATACCGAGACCATTCAATCCGGCGGTTTGTCGAACGAAGAATTAGCGATCATCTACAACGAACGCGGCAGCGCATATACAGCTACAAATCAAATCGACGAGGCGATCCGCGACTTTGACGAAGCGCTGCGCCTCAATCCGCGCCTTGTCGCCGCCTGGATAAACCGGGGCGACGCCTACATCCACAAAGAAAACTACGATCAGACCATCCACAACTATGACGAAGCACTCCGGCTCGATCCGGAAAATGCGGACACATGGTACGATCGGGGCCGCGTATACGCCTACAAGCGGAATTACGACTCGGCGATTCGAGACCTTGACGAAGCGCTGCGCCTCAATCCAGGCCTTGGTGCCGCATGGATTTTCCGTGGCCATGTTTACGCCAGCAAGCAGCAATACGATCAGGCCATCCGCAGCTATGACGAAGGACTCCGGCTCGATCCGCAAGACGCAGACGCCTGGGCCGATCGGGGTCATGCATATGCCGGTAGGGGAGACTACGACCAAGCGATTTTAGACTTCAGCGAAGCGCTGCGCGTCAACCCAGGCAAAATTCCGGCCCGGCACGACCGGGCCGAAGCGTATTACCAAAACGGCCAGTACGACCTGGCGATTCGCGATATTGATCATTTGCTGTACAGTGGTGTTAGTTGGGCCTCCCTTTGGAGAGACCGGGGCGACGCCTATATGCGCCTGGGTCAATTCGATCAGGCACTCGACAGCTATAACCGAGCGCACAGCCTCGACCGGGGAAACGCCGACACTCTGAGCCGTCAGGCCAGCGTCTACGTCAACAGGCAACAATACGAGCAAGCGATTCGCAACCTCGACGTAGCCCTGCGAATCGACCCGCATCACGGCACTGCCCGTCATGGCCGAGGGCGCGCTAATTTCTATCTTGCACAGTATGCGGAGGCGGCGGCCGATTTCGCCCGCGTCGTCGAAACGGCGCCCGAGGATCGTTTCGCCGTCATCTGGCTTTATCTCGCCGAGACGCGCGGCGGGCGCGACGGGCGGCTGACGCTGGAGCGCCATGCCGAATTGTTGGATCTCGAAGATTGGCCGGGGATGGTGGTTCGGCTATATCTTGGCGATACAAATCCAGGCGAGTTCATGGCCGCTGCCAAGAGCTCGAATCCCAAACACCAGGCGGAGAAGCTTTGTGAAGCCTTTTTCTATCTCGGCCAACATGCATTGCTCGACGGCCACATCGACCAGGCGCGCCAACTGTTCAACGCCGCAATCGACACCGGCGTAACGTTCTCTATCGGATATGTGGGCGCCAAGGCGGAGTTGGCGCGGCTCGAGTAAACGCGTGGTCAGGTAGTCCGGACCTGCCGAGCGCGCGCCGCGCGCTTAGTTCGCCCC
This sequence comes from uncultured Alphaproteobacteria bacterium, assembly GCA_913053235.1. GTDB lineage: Bacteria > Pseudomonadota > Alphaproteobacteria > UBA828 > UBA828 > PTKB01. Next base: position 11,941 of record CAJXFT010000059.1, on the reverse strand, counting down.
ATCTCTCCCGGCCGGCATGTCCAGTTGGTCCGGTATCGTGCTTTTATCCCCGTAGACCGGAAAACCGCGACAAAGAGAAGACCTTCAAAAGCGAAAACGTGTCGGCAAAAGCAAGGCAAAGCGGCGGCTATGCAACCTCAATCTCGGCAATCTCGCTATATTCCGAGCCGTCGTCGTCGATCCATTTCAAGGTAAGCGCGCCGGAATGGCTCGCCACGATATGAAAGAACAACATGGGATTCGCTGCGATCGAAGGGTGGAAGTCGGCGCCGAACACTTCCTCGCCGTCATACAGACAGGTGAACCTGTTGATGATCCTGCGCGGCACCGGCTCGCCCGCCGAATTCCTGCGATGGCCGGATTCCATCGGATGCGTGACCATCGTCTTGATCTGAATGACCTTGCCGCTTGTTGCGCTCTTGGGCAGCTTGATTCGCGTCTTGACGCGCACCTCTGAGTCCGCGTCGCTGACGGCTATGCCACAGCCGCCAACGGTGACGACCACGTCGCTCCCAGTCATCCAGGCGGAGCCGTCGTTTAGCTCGGCGACGGCGAAAACGGTCTGACTTTCGGCAAGGCGAATGCGGGTCGAGACTTCCGCCTTGCCGCAGCGCGGGCCAAGGCGGAAGGTGGCCGCAAACGGCGTCGGGTTCTTGTCCGGAAAGAGATGAATGCGCGAGACGTGATCCTCGGCCGTCATCGGGCTGTCGACCGAGATCGTGACCGGCACGCTGCCGCCGTCCTCGACAATTTTCGCCAGCTCCAAAGCGACGTGGCCGATCCGAGGTTCGACGTCGCCCAGAACGGCTTTCATGGCGGCACGGGCGTTGTCGAACTCGGCCCGCGCCGGAAGCGCCGTCAACGCCGCGCCGGCGACCGTCAACAATGCGGCGCCGCCCGCCAAGACCTCTCGCCGTGTCAAATCCATTTTGAACGAATCCTGGTTCACCATCCTGCCCTTGTCTCCAAGCCCACCTCAGGGTCGTGCCGGCTCGGGTCAAGCACGCCCGAACAGGGCGCCCAAGGCGCCGCGCAAGCTGCCCGTTTCCAAGTACCTTATGCCATAGATACTGCCGGCCATAATGGCAAGCCAGGCAATCACGGAGCCGAGCGCGAGGGTCGACATGCCGGTTACGCCTTGTCCGATGGTGCAGCCAAGCGCAACAACCCCGCCAAATCCCATCAGCGCGCCGCCGATCAGATGACGCTTGAAATCGGCCGCGTCGGCGAAGCTCTCGAGCCGCAATTGCCGCGCCACAAGCGCCGACAGGAAGGCTCCGACGATCACCCCTCCCACGCTACCGATGCCAAAGCTGATCGTCGCGCCGGTGAAGGTCATCAGATATTGCAGGCTGTGACCGAGCGGCGCGATGAAGGAGAACGAGAACAGCGGCACGGGCTCGAATTCGTCGGCGCCGAGAACACCGGTGATCAGCCAACCGAGCGGTATCAAAACCCCGATAATCATGCCCGCGGCGAGGTTCGGCGCGGAGTTGCGAAACCCCTTGTCCTTGAGCGAAAACCACAGCAGCCCGGCCGCGACCAGGCCAACCACGACCCAGCGCAGAGAACCCGGCTGCGTTCCAAACAGCGCGGCGAGCAAGTCGACGATGCCTTGTGATCTCGGGTTGGAGGTGCCGCCCAGAACCACGTTGGTCGGCTCGATAACCCAGATGCGCAACAGCGCGAGCAGGCCGCCAAGGGTCATCGACGCGGCGATCCCAAGGACCAGAAGCACGACCAACGATTTGAGATTGCCGGCGCCAACCCGCGCCAAGCTGCGATAGCCGCAGCCCCCGGCCAAGGTCATGCCAAACCCGAACAACAGGCCGCCGACGATCGCGCCCAGCCAGCCGAGATTGGCAGTCAGATAGATCGATTGATAAAGGTCTACAATACCGGCGCTGTGCAATGCCTGGCTGCCGAGTAGGGCGAGCGCGATCGCCAGAACCCAAGCCCGCAATCGGCGAAAGTCGCCCATCAGCACGGCGTCGGAAACGGCGCCCATGGTGCAGAAATTGGTGCGTTGCGCCGTTGCGCCGAAAACGATCCCGGCGACAAAACCCGCGGCGGCCACCAGGGTCGTGGTGGGAATGTCTTGCATGCCGTCGGCGAGCTCACATTCGATAGGGCCGGCGGGCCGGGGGCGCTTTACCCCTAGCCCCAAATATCCTGCGAGATGGCGTCATACCAGCCGCGCGCGAATCTGGCTTCGCTCTTGTGAAACTCGGCCGACGCGCCCGACGGGCTCAGGCCGCCCGAGCCCTTGACCTTGACGATCTTGCCGTCGGCGAAGTCATAGACCATGGCGACCGAAATGCCATAGTCCGGCGCCACCAGGCTGTAGCAGGTGTTGACGAACTTCGGCGTGCCGGGCGCTTCGCCCTTGACCAAATTGGCCACCGCCGCCGCGACCGCCTTTGCCTGGTTGCTCGCCGAAAAGCCCGACTTGGGCATCGGCGAGGCGATACTGGCGTCTCCAATCACATGGATATTCGGGTGAATCGACGACTCGAAAGTCTGCTGGTTGACCGGACACCAACCGCTGTCGTTGGCGAGCCCGGCGGTCTGGGCGATCTCCCCCGCCTTCTGCGGCGGGATGAAATTGATGACATCGCCCTTATTCTCCCCGAAGTCGGTGTGCAGCGTCATGTTCGCGGCGTCGACCCTGGTCACGGTGCCGTCATTGCTGGCATTTCGATACTCGATCATACCGCCGTACAGGCTGGCCCAGCCCTCCTTGAACAGGCCTTGCTTGGAGAACTTCTCCTTGGGATCGAGCACCAGAATCTTGGCGCGCGGCTTGTGCTTCTTGAAGTAGTTGGCGACAAGGCTGATCCGCTCGCCGGGTCCGGGCGGGCAACGGAACGGATTGACCGGCGGAGAAATGATAAAGACGCCGCCGTCCGGCATGGCCTCGAGCTGTTGCCGCAACATGACGGTCTGTGGTCCCGCTTGCCAGGCATGCGGGATCGTCTGGCTGGTTGCCGCGCCGTATCCCTCGATGGCATCCCAGCGAAAACTGATGCCCGGAGAAACGATCAGACGGTCGTAGCCGACGTCGCCACCGTTCGCCAGGCTGACGCTCCGTTTGCCCGCATCGATGCCGGTGGCCCGGTCGTGCACGACGTTGACGCCATGGGCGCGCAGGCCATCATAGCTATGGGTAATTCGCGCCATGCTGTTGAGGCCGCCGATCACGGTATTGCTGAACGGGCAGGTGACGAACGCGCTCTCCGGCTCGATCAGGGTGACGTCGATACCGGCATCGAAGCGGCGCAAATATTTGGCCGCCGTGGCGCCGCCGAAGCCGCCGCCAATCACGACGACCCGGGGGCTCTTGCCCAACGCGACCCTTGCGCCGGCCGACAACGCGAAGGCGGAGGCCACGCCGGCGGCGCCCGCCATTTTGGTGAATGTTCTGCGGTCGATCTTTCTCATCACGGCCCCCTATTTTCTACCGAGTTGCTCGGCCAAGGCGTCGATCTCGGCGTCGGAGAATCCCTTGGCGATTCGACTCATGACGGTGTTCTCGATTTCGTCCGAACGGAACTCTCGCAAGGTCTGCGCAATATAGCTGGCCGACTTTTCGTCCAGCGAAGGCATCGCGCCGGGGCTTTTGCCGTCGGTGCCGTGGCACGAGAAGCACGTGTTTGCCAGGACGGTGGGGCTCGGTTCATCCGCGAGCGCGCCCACCGGAAAAGCCAATAATACAATAGCCGTAAGTAGCAAGCCTCCCTTAGCTTTCATCGCCGTTCCTCCGTTTCCCAGAATTTTTTTGTAACAAACGAAAACGATGGCAGATCACCCGCTTCCGTACAATGGTAATTCGTGCTGATTTGCCGTGTACAGATAGTTCCGCAAAAAGCCGGCTGAGAGCTGGCGACCATGGCATGTCCGGCTAGTCCGATATCGTACTTTTATCCGGGGAGACCGGGCATGATGAATTCCCCCATCGGCGCCGCCGTTCCCGGCGCCCCCACAATTCAATGCCCGTGATAGGCCCGACCTGTTGCCTATCTAACCGGTTTGGACCTCTAACCCTACTTCCCCGCTGGGGAAAAAGGGCTTATTCCTCCTCCTCCGCGTGGACGATCTGGGTCTCTGAGATTGACCGCGGATCACGCGCGGTCCAGCGGCCCTGCTCGGCGGTCGAGAAGAACTCCTGCGCGGCGCGGTTGAAGGCGTCGGGCTCCTCCAGGTTGGAGGCGTGGCCGGTGCGCGGAAGGATCACCAATCCGCTCGCCGGCATGACGCGCTTCAGCCACAGCGTCGCGTCGAGGCAGGGCTCGTCCTCGTCGCCGTTTATGAGCAGCGTCGGCACGGCGATGGCGGCGAGTTCGGCTTCGAGATCGTAGAGCGACGGCCGGCGGCCCTGCACGCCGCGCAGCGTGTTGGCCGAGCCGCGCGGCGAATGCTCGATGAACTGGGCGCGGAATTCGGCCCAGCCGCGCGGGTCCTTGTTCCGATGCTGCACCCGGTAGGGGCCGCCGGCGTACACCTCCGCCGCTTTTTCGCTGCCGTCGCGCTCGAAATGATCGGCCAGGACGTCGACCTCACGCTGAAAACTCTCCTGCTTGCCCTTGGGCGCGCCGTAGCCGCAGCCGGCGACGACCAGGGCGCTGGCGCGCTGGCCATGGCGCATGCCGATATGGAGCGCCGCGAAGCCGCCCATGGAGAGGCCGACGATGTGCGCTTTGTCGATATCGTAATGGTCGAGCACGGCGATGGCGTCGGCGACGGCGATGTCCTGGCTGTAATGCGCCGCATCGTCCGGCACGTCGGACGGCGGATAGCCGCGCGCGTCGTAGCTGATGCAGCGGTAGCGGCGCGAGAAGTAGCGGATCTGCGGCTCCCAACTGCGGTGATCGCCGGCGAATTCATGGATGAAGAGAATCGGATGGCCGCTGCCGGTCTCCTCGCAGTGCAATTTCACGCCGCCCGAATTCGCGTATGCCACGCCCTCACCCCATCATCATTTTTCAGCTCTATTGAAACCGGCGAATTATCCGTGTTCAATTTCACGCGAACAACAACAAAACAAACCAAGGGGTCAGCCATGCGCCGCATTCTCTACAATATGGAATTCAAGGGCCGGGGCGAGCAGCAAACCGACGGCGAAAACATATGGATCACGCAATCATTCGCGCCCTGTATGCGCATCACCACCGAGATCGACGCCGACGGCGTCGATGTGCGCATGGAAGAGATTGACGGCCCCAGGGCCGAGTTCAATTCCAAGGTACAGGCGCATGACGGCGGCGAGTTCGGCCCCGGCAAGAAATTCCGCGAATGGGGCACGGTCTCGTTCGGCAACGGCAATGTGCTCAATTTCGACACCGTCGGCGCCGGCAGGTTCGGCCCCGTCGGCGATAGCGGCGTGATGCAGGGCGGCATCGTCTGGGCCGTCGACGGCGGCAGCGGCCTGTTCGAAAACGCCAAGGGCATCATCACCTCGAACTTCGCCGTCGACGCGGCGGGCGACGTGGTGGATTACCACACCGGCGTTATTTACCTGCCTTAATTTGGCTTAGGCGGCGGTGTAGCCGCCGTCGATCACCAGCTCCGTGCCGGTGACGAACTTCGCTTCGTCCGAGGCCAGGTATAGGACGGCATTTGCCACCTCTTCCGCCTCGCCGACCCGCCCCACGGGATGCAATTTGCCGAGCGCGGCCAGGCCTTTTTCGAGCGAGCCGAAGGTCACTGCGTAGCGCGCCACCATCGGCGTGTTGATATAGGCCGGGTGCACGGAGTTGACACGGATATTCCAGCCCGCCTCGGCGCATTCCAGCGCCACGCCCTTGGTGAAGAGACGCACCGCCCCCTTGGTGGCGTTGTAGGCCGGCTGCACCGGCGAGCCGACCAGCCCGAGGATCGAGGACATGTTGACGATCGCCCCGCCGCCGCTCTCGCGCATCGCCGGAATCGCGAACTTGCAGCCGAAGAACACGCTATCGACGTTGACCGCCATGATGCGGCGCCATTGCTCGGTGGTGGTTTCCTCAACTCCCGCCGCGAAGGCGAAGCCGGCATTGTTGACCAGAATGTCGAGGCCGCCGAATTGCGCCACCGTGGCGTCGATCACCCGGCGCCAATCCGCCTCCTCCGCCACATCGTGCACGAAAGAGCGCGCCGCGCCGCCGCCGGTGCGGATTTCCTCGACGCATGCCTCGGCCGCCGTTTCGTCGATATCGCCGAGGCAGACTTGCGCCCCCTCCTCGGCGAGGCGAAGCGCCGTCGCGCGGCCGATTCCGGCGCCGCCGCCGCTGACGATGGCGATCTTGCCGGCCACCCTGCCGCCGGTTGTATAATTCATGATTTTCTCCCGACTTTTCCTCAAGGCGGTTTGGCGGTTAGAATAAGCCGTCTTTCGCCTAAACACGGAAAAAAATGGCGGTTTTCTCGCACGATTCCATAGTTCCTGTGAGGAAACTAAATTTCGTAAAGGCAATTGCGCGGGACGCCTGTTGCGGCTAACCTCGCGCCCTCGCAAGAAGGCCGGAAGGGGGAAATATGTGCGGAATTGCAGGCATAATGTTCAAGAATGGTCGCTCCGACCATGACACGGGCGTGGCGCTGATAAACATGCTCGACGGTTGTCAGCACCGGGGTCCGGATTCGACCGGCTTCGCGCTCTATGGCGAGGAGCATCGCAGCGAATTGAAGCTGCGTTTTCTCGTCGGCGAAGGTGCCCAGGCCAATGAATCGGTGGCGCTGATCAAGACCGCGCTGGAGGCGCATGACGCCGAAATCGTCGACGACAAGCGCGTCGGCAACAGCTATCAGGCGCTGGTGCGCTTCGATGGCGATCTCAGGAGCTTCGCCTATGCGATGGAGCATGCGGCGCCCGACGCCAAGGTTGTCTCGATCGGCCAGAGCCTGGATATCGTCAAGGATGTCGGCGGCGCCCACGATGTCGACGACCGTTTTCACGTGCATGATTACAAGGGCTCTCACGGCCTCGGCCATGTCCGCCTGGCGACCGAATCCGATGTCCGCCCCGAATCGGCGCATCCCTTCTGGGCCACCGGATTTTCCGATGTCGCCATCGTCCATAACGGCCAGATCACCAATTACTGGAAAATGCGCCGCCGCCTGGAGCGCCGCGGCTTCGAATTCCGCACCGACAATGACAGCGAACTCGTCGCCGTTTATCTGGCCGACAAGTTGGCCCAGGGCGTGGCGCTGCGCGAGGCGCTGAAGACCTCGATCGAGGATCTCGACGGCACCTTTTCCTTTCTCGTCTCGACCAAGGATGAAATCGGCTACGCCAAGGACAATCTCGCCGCCAAGCCGATGGTCATGTACGAGACCGACGATTTGATCGCCATCGCCTCGGAGGAGGTTTCGCTCAACCGCCTGTTTCCGGGCCACGCCCTCGACACCAAGGAGCCGCCACCGGGGAGTTACCAGACATGGTCCAAATCGACCTAGCGGAAGTCCCCGTCCGCCAGGCCAACGAACAAATTCGCGAATATGCGGCCAAGGGCGAGGACATAGATATCATCAATCCCGACGCGCGCCATCATATCGGCGTCGGATTGACCGAGCCGGTGACCGTGCGGGTGCACGGCTCGGCCGGCTATTTCTGTGCCGGGCTGACCGACGCCGCCCGTTTCGAGGTCGAGAGCAATGTCGGCTGGGGTCTCGGCGACAATATGTATACCGGCTCGGTGGTGGTCGGCGGCAACGCCAGCGCCATCGCCGGTTTGGCGATCCGCGGCGCCGAAATCGTCATTCGCGGCAACATGGGCTCGCGCGCCGGCCAGGTGATGAAGTCCGGCACGCTCTTATGCGGCGGCAACGCCAACTTCATGGCCGGCTACATGATGTATGGCGGGCGCATCATCATTTTGGGCGATTCCGGCGAGCGCGTCGGCGAGGATATGGCGGCCGGTGATATCTATGTCGGCGCCAAGGTGCTGTCGCTCGGCGCCGCCGCCAAGCTCGGCGATATCGCGGCTGAGGAGCTCGACAGCATCGGCGAGTTTCTCGAGCGCTACAAAATCCCCTTCAAGGGCAGCTTTCAGAAGGTCGTCAACGCCGGCACCAATCTGCGTTACGGCACCTCCGAGCAGCAGGTCCGCAGCATTCCGTTTTTCTCCTTTTCCGGCAAATCGGACTATTGGAACCCCAAGATCCAGGAAGATATCTATATCAAGTCGCAGATCGGCCGCTATCGCATCCGCGGCTATGGCGGCGCGCGCGCCGTGCCGCATTTCTCGGACCTCGCCTTTCGCAAGGATCTCAAGCTGCCCGGCGGCGATGAAGACGTCGTCGCCAAGGTCGAGATGCGCACCGCCATCGGCGGCAAGCACGGCGCCAAGCCTTTCGAGCTCTCGATGCCGGTGATGATCGCGCCGATGAGCTTCGGCGCCATCAGCCGCTCGACCAAAATGGCCATCGGCATGGCCTCGACGCTTTCCGGCATCGCCGAAAACACCGGCGAGGGCGGCATGAGCGATGCCCAGCGAAAAGAGGCGACGCAGCTTATTTTCCAGTGCCTGGGTGGCCGGCTGGGCTGGAACATCCACGATATGAAGCGCGCCGACGGGCTCGAGATCTATATCAGCCAGGGCGCCAAGCCGGGCTTTGGCGGCCAGCTCATGGCCAACAAGGTGACCAAGGAGCTGGCCGCGATTCGCGGCATCCCGCAGGGCATCGACCTGCGCTCGCCGTCGCGCCATCCCGATATCCTCGGCGGCGACGATCTCCTGATCAAGGTCGAGGAGTTCCGCGAGGCGACCGGGTATAGAGTGCCGGTCAGCGTCAAGCTCGGCGCCGGGCGGATCGGCGACGACATCAAGATCGCCTACAAGGACGGCTTCGATTTTGTCGAGCTCGACGGCATGCAGGGCTCGACCGGGGCCGGCGGCGCCGAGGTCATGGAATATGTCGGCATACCCACCATCGCCGCCATCATCGCGGCGCTCGACGGGCTCGACGAGATCGGCGCCACCGGCGAGCTGCCGATCGTGCTGATGGGCGGCATCAAGGACGGCGTCGACGCCGTCAAGGCGCTCTGCCTCGGCGCCGACGCGGTGGCGTACGGAACGACGGCCATCATCGCCGGCGGCTGCATCGCCTGCATGCAGTGCCATATCGGCAATTGCCCGGTCGGCATCGCCACCCAGGACCCCGAGCATGAGAAGCGCTACCATCCGGAAGTCGAGGCGCAAAATATTCACCGCTTCCTCGAAGGCGTGCGCTGGCAGATCGCGGCGCTCACCCATGCCCTCGGACATGCATCGGTCAAGGATCTGTCGCGCGACGATCTGGTGGCGCTGACGCCCGAGGCGGCGGCGATCACGGACCTGCCCTACGAGCCGGGCCAGCGCGCCGTCGACGAAAATTTGCGCCGCGAGGCCGGCTGAGATGGCGGCCGGGCATGGGCGCGATCCAAGCGCCGCGGCGGCGGCGGAATTGGCCGACGACACCGGCGATCTTCACTTCGTCCCGGCGCCGTGCCAGACCGGCTGCCCGATCGGCACCGACGCGCCGTCCTATCTGGCGCTGATCTGGGAGGACCGGCTCGAGGAGGCCTTCGAGGCGATCACCGCGACCAACCCGTTCTCATCGTCATGCGCGCGCATCTGCGCCGCGCCGTGCGAGACGGTTTGCCGGCGCGCCGAAAGCGATGGGCCGGTCGCCATCCGCAGCCTCAAGCGCTACGTCATGGAGCGCTACGGAAGTGCTTTTCAACTGCCGCCGGTCAAGGCTTCGCGCAGTGAAACCATCGGCATCGTCGGCGGCGGACCGGCCGCTCTCACGGCCGCCCAGGATCTCAGCCTCGCCGGCTTCACCGTCCATATCTACGAGATGACCGACCGCCTCGGCGGCATGGTCGCCTGGGGCATTCCCTTCAACCGCCTGCCACAGGATGTGCTGGCCGAGGATATCGACCGCATTCTGGCGCGCTGCCCGGGCATCGAGGTTCATCTCAACTGCACGCTCGGCGATGACGTCAGCCTCGACGATCTGAAACAGCGCCACCAGGCCGTCATGCTGGCGATTGGCACCACATGGGGCAAGAATCTTCCGGTTCCCGGCGGCGAACTTGGCGAGGTGTGGGATGGCGTCGACTTTCTCCATCGCGTCAATGCCGGCGAACGCCCGCAAGTGAGCGGCAAGGTCGTGGTCATCGGCGGCGGCGACGTGGCCATGGACGTAGCCCGCACGGCGCTTCGCTGCGGCGCCGACGAAGTCCATTTATCGGTGCTGGAAAACCGCGACAGCATGCCGGCCAGCGAGCATGAGCTTCAAGGCGCGTTGGGCGAAAACGTCAAACTTCACAATGACCGCCTGCCGACCGCTGTCGAGGCTGACGGCAAAAACCTCAAGCTCAGTTGCGTGCGCACCGAGGGCGGCGGTCTTGACGGTGATGGCCGTCTTCAGTTCGAGATCATCGAGGGCTCCGACTACGAGGTCCCGTGCAACATCGTCATGACCGCCATCGGCCAGCAGGCGGTGTGCGAGGATCTCGAACGGCGCGGCATGATGGAGCGCGGCCTTGTCAAAACCGATTTCGACAGCATGCGCACCGAAGACCCTCAGGTGTTTGCCGGCGGCGACGGCGCCTTCGGCGGCACGACGATCGTCGAGGCGATGTATCACGGCCACAAGGCGGCCTATTACATAAAAGCCTTCCTCGACGGCAATACCGACCCGATGCCCTACAAAACGCCCTACCGGACGCGCCGGATCGCGGTCGCGCAGGACATCGAATGGTCGGAAATTTCGCCAAAGAAGCTGGCCTTTCACGGCCTCGGCGACGACCCGGCGGCGTTTGCCGAAAGCGAATCCGGATACGATCCGGAGACCGCCAAGGCCGAAGCGGCGCGCTGCTTCCGCTGCGATGCCGAGACCGGCTCGGCGGATTACACGGTGCGCAACCGCGAGGACATCATCGCCATGGCGCGGACCAATCCGGCCGACCATGCCGGCCATGCGGCGATGCTGCGCCAGCGCCTTTTCTCACCCGACAATCCGTTTCCGGAGAGCCGGCCGGCGACGCTCGACGATCTCGTATTCCTGCCCGCCAATCTGTCGCGCCTGGTGATCGATCCCTACCGCGAGGCGTGCCGCATCGATTGCGAAATCGGCGACGGCCGCATGAAGTTGGCGCAGCCCTTTATCGTCACCGGCTTCGACGCCGCGCCCGAAGAGGTGCGCGCGACCATCGCGGCGGGCCTGGCGGAGGGCGGGTGCGGCTATCTCGGCGCGCTGCCGCTCGGCGGCGAGGCGCCGTGGTGGCAATTGCTCGTGCCCGGCAAGGCCGAGCCGAGCGCCGATGCCGTGGCGCTGATCTACTCCCTCGGCGACAAATTCCAGACCATTACCGCCAAGCGCCTCGGCGCCGATCAGGTGCTCGGCCTCGCCGTCTCTTCGGCGGCGGCGCTGGAAGAGGTCATTCCCTATGCGCTCGACGGCGATTTCGACATGCTGCTGTTGGACGGCAGCGGCGCGCTCGGCTCGCCGCAAGCCGAACTGGCGGGCCCGCCCGACCTGACGATCCTGCGCGACGCGGTGAAAATCCTGCGCCGGCTCGACCGCGAGGAAGAGATCGATCTGGTCTATTTCGGCGGCGTTCGCTCGGGCACCGACACCGCTAAGCTGATCGCGCTCGGCACCAGCGCCGTGGTGCTGGGCGTGCCGGTGGCGCTCGCCGCCGGCGGCGACTTCGCCGGCGGCGACATGCGCTTCAAAGCCGACCACGGCGCCGACGACCGCCTGCGCGGCGTCGTCAATATCCTCAAGGCAAGCGCCATCGAGGCCTCGATGATGGCGCGCTGCACCGGCAAGACCCGATTGCACAATGTCGAGCCCGAGGATTTACGCGCTATTACGTTGGCGACGGCGAAAGCAACAGGGATCCCCCTGGTCGGAACTCCCTGAATAAGCCCCTCTTCCCAGAGGGGAAGAGGGGTTGGGGAGAAGGGGG
>CAJXFT010000058.1 GCA_913053235.1 uncultured Alphaproteobacteria bacterium | reverse complement strand
CCCATATTGCCCCAAACGCCGTTGATGCCGAGCAGCCGCCCGACCTTGTCCTGCCCCTGTACCACCATCGAGATGCCGCCTGCTGTGTTCGCGGGCATGGTGAACCCACCGCGGCGGCGCGACTAGGATTACGGGAGACAGGCATGCCGCGTTGATGAACCGGATCGGCGGGAAATATTGATTGATGTCATGGAGTTCATGCGTAAGCGCTCTAACATGAAGCTTGTATTTCCCTCTCACAAGGAACGGATGCGCGCGGTCATGGCTTATAAAACGATCCTCCTGCACCTCGACGGCGGCGCGCGCGACGATATGCGCCTCGACATAGCGATGGGATTGACGGCTTTCGATGAGGCCCATCTGATCGTCCTGCGCACCATTCCGTATTTGGCCAATCCGGCGTTTGGCGCCTACGCCATCGGCGCCGCCGCCGCGATCGCCCAGGCGGAGCGCGAATATTTCGAAAGTGCCGAGGAAGAGGCAGAGCGTTTGCGCGAAACCATCGAGCGCCGGGCGCAACAGGAGGGCGTATCGCTCGAATGGCGCCTCGAGAAAGGTTACGCCGAGGAAATCCTGCCCGTGCATGCGCGCTATGCCGATCTGACGATCATGGGACAAACCGACCCCGACGCCGAAGACGCCGCGCGGGCGCGCGGCGTGCCGGTCCAGACCGTCACCGATTCGGGCCGGCCGTTGCTGGTTATCCCCTATGCCGGCGATTTCAAGGCGCCCGGCCGGCGCCCCCTGATCGCCTGGAACGGCAGCCGTGAGGCGAGCCGGGCGGTGCATGACGCCATGCCGTTCCTCAAGCGCGCCGATAAGGTTTTCGTGTTGAGTATCGACCCGCCCAGCCACGCCCATATCGCCGGCTTCGATATATCGGCACATCTTGCCCGCCACGGCGTCAATGCCGAAGCCAAACGCAACGTGTCGAGCGATATTTCAGCCGGCGATGTCCTGCTCTCCGAATGTGCCGATTTGGGCGCCGATATGATCGTCATGGGCGCCTACGGTCATTCCCGCCTGCGCGAATTCATCCTTGGCGGCGTCTCTCAGCACCTTCTCCAAACGATGACGGTGCCCGTCTTCATGTCGCATTGACCGCGCGCCGCCCGGCGCCTCATTCGGCGCTCGCGGCGGTGCCGGCTTCGAGGTGACGCGGGCGCGCCGGCAACCAAATAGCGGCGATGGCAACCGCCATCGCGCACGCCGCCAACAATCCGAACAACCAGGCAAAGCCGCCGCCGCTGGCGTGCAGGCCGGCGATGATCGGAACCGCCAGCGCGCTGGCGCCGAGCGCGAGGGCGAATTTGATGCCGAAGATTCGCGAGCGCAGATGATCGGGCGTGTGGCGCGCGACCAGGGCGTCCTGGATCGGTATTTCACCGAAAACGATCACCAGCACGAAAAACGCCGCGATCAACAGCCCGACCTGGGAAGCCATGCCGGCCAGGATCAACAGCGGAACCTGAAGCAATAGGACTCCGATCCAGATCGGTTTGATCGAATATCTGTCAACAATATAGCCGGCGCCGATTTGCGCGAAGGCGGCGACGCCGGCGACCAGCGAAACCATGCCGCCGACACCGAGCGGCGAAGATATCACGCCGCCGAGGCCCTCATCGAACAGTTTTGGCAGGGCGATGATGGTGGTTTGGAAAACGATGCCGATCAGCAGCGCCGCCATGCCGAGAATGACGATCACCCGCCACATGGCCGTGCGCGCGGCGGGCGACAAGGCGATGGCGGCGCCGATATTCTGTTTCTTGGCCTCGGCGATTTTGTCTTCCACCGGCCATGAGCGCGATACCCATAGATAGACCAGCCCGGTCGCCACCGCTATCGCGCCGGGCAGGTAGAAAGCGGCGCCCCACGAAATCCAGTCGCCCAGCGCCGCCGCCACGAACGCCGCCGCCGCGATGCCCATATTGCCCCAAACGCCGTTGATGCCGAGCAGCCGCCCGACCTTGTCCTGCCCCTGTACCACCATCGAGATGCCGACCGGGTGATAGATCGAGGCGAAGAGGCCGACAAAAAACAGGCCGACGGCGATTTCGAATTCCGTGCGGGCGAGACCGGTGAGGATCGACGAAACGCCGATGCCGATAAAAAATATCGCCATCATGCCCGAGCGGCTCCAGCGGTCGCCGAGCCAGCCCGCCGGTATGGCGCCGGCGGCGAAGGCGGCGAAGCCGGGAATCGAAAGCGCCAACAGCTCGCCCCAGGACCGATCGAACTGCCCCTCCATGTTCAGCACCGCGGTCGGGAACAGCAGCATGAAGAGATGGTCGTAGGCGTGGCCGATGTTGAGAAAAATAAATCGTGGGCGGTTCATCGGCTGTGTTCTCTAATTATCGCTGTGGATTGACCCCGTTCGCCCGGCGAACAATCGGCCGGCCGCCGACGATAGCAGCATGGGCGGAGCGGCACCATAGATTGCGACCACGAACCGCCGCACCGTTGCGATTGGCGCCGAGCAGGTAAATTAAAACATGATGTCCGATCAGAGCGGCAAAGCAGAACAATCTCGGAGGTGCCGATAACAGCCGCTCGTGACCCGAAAGAGATTAAGGCAAAGAACCCGCCGCGCACCGCCGCGATCACCCGAACCCGAAGATCCTCACTGTAGCTGCGCGACATCAAACCCTCCTTCGAATCAAAAGATCAAATCGAAGGAAAGCGAATCACATCCCAAACTAAATGGGAATCCCCGAATTACGACTCTGTGTTCATTGAAAATGCTCTAGGATATCTGAGCTCAGCGGCTCTAAGAAACCACTTAAATGCTTCGGCCTTATTCTCGGCAACATACCACCTGTTGCCGTATTTTAGCTTGCGGGGGCGCCCTTGAATACCTGGGTCGCGTTAAGAGCGGTGAGTTCAATCGTCTGTTCGATTCCAGGATCGTGGGCAAGTTCGACGAGTCGGGCTACGCAGGGCGCCCCAAGGGCAGGGTCTGCTCGCCGAGGATGTCTTTGAGCACCACCTCGCGGACCTCCTCGGGGTCGAGGCCGTAGTCGACGATCATGTCAGTGCTGTCGGCGAGGATGGCGTCGACGTCCTGCATGATCTTGAGCCGCTTGAAGATGTCGGCCCGCTCGACGCCCATGCTCTCGCCGACGAGCTCCAAGAAGTTGACCACCTCGAACGGCCAGTCGCGCTCATGGCTGCAGAGATCGCGGTGGCAGGCGTGGTAGACGCCTGCGAGCGTGTCGACGCCCGCCGCCTCGGCGGCGGCGAGTTGGGCTGCGTGGATGTCGCGCTTGTACTCGGGTAGCGCGTTAAGGGTCGTGCACATGTAGCCGACGCGTGGCTGGGCGAGGTCAACGAACTCAAGCCCTGGGATCGCCTCCAGGATCCGCCGGGTGGCCTCGGTGATTCCGGGAACGCCAGGATGCTCGTGCATCCCGACGCGCTTCTCGACCCGATTACCGAGCAGCGACTTCAGGTCCTCCAGCCGGCGCTCCAGATAGATCACGAAAGGCGTCAACTCGAACGGCGTGCCCTCGGTGCGCTCGTAAGAGGGCAGCGCCACGTCGCCAAGTTGGACGTGGCAACTCGGGCACCACGACAGCACCTCGCCAGCTCCTGCCCCGGAGAGCCGGCCGATCGTCCGGTACGACATGCGGCCAAAGCCCTCGGTGTCGCCAGCCTGAAATTGGAACACACCGCAGCAATAGGAGGGGCCGCCCGCGACGCGGTAGCTCACGGCGAGCGCATCGAGCACGTCGAGGCACAGGAGCGCGATGTGCGGCGTCTTGAGGACGTTGCAGCCGGTGTAAAGCAGAACGTCCGGCGCCTCGGGTTCATCCTCTGGCTCGCGGAGTTGGCCCAGCCGTTGCAGCAGCTCGGGCGCGAGCTGCAGCCGCGATAGAATGGAGACGCCGCGCGTCATGCCGCGGAAGAGTTCGGCGCTGCAGGCCTGCACCGCCTCCGGTCCGCCGCGCTCGCGGTGCAGCACGGCGCGCGCTAGCGCCAGCATGAAGCGGGGGTTGATACCATCCTCGCAGGCCGCGACACAGCGGCCCGAGCCGGTACAGCTCTCGGCCCAGAGGACCGCCGCTTCCGAGTCCTCGCCAGCCTTGAGGATCTCCAGGACGCCGGCAGCGATTCCCTTGGCGTCAGAAGCGTCGAGCCCCGCCGGCCCCAGCATCGGACAGACTCTAGTGCATTTGCCACAGCGGGTGCAGGCGTCGAGGATCTCGGCCGTCCGCTCCTCCAGCGATTTCATGAACTTTGAGACGCTGTTGTTCATGGTTTTCTCATCCCGTCTTCGCCGCGCCACGTCGTTTGGTCATGGTAGACCGCCGCCTCGTCCCGCGCTGGGCCCTCCCGTGGACTACGCGGACAAGCCACAGGTGGTCACGATGACAGTAAGTGTGGTAGCGATCCGTCTCATACATAATGTTGCCCACCCAGTCTCCAGCGGTCATTAAGTTCCTTTAGGTTCCACATCACTCGAAGACCTTCACTAATTTCTGGGGTCATTTGGCTTCTAGTTCTTTTAACCGTTCCTTGGCCCCTTCGTCACTCTGCTCGGCGGCCTTGCGCCACCACTTGGCCGCTTCGGTGTCGTTTTGGGGAATACCCTTACCGTCGGCGTACATTTCACTGAGGGAGAACTGGACCTGTGCATTACCCTGCTCGGCGGCTTTGCGAAACCACCTGACCACTTCGGCGTCGTTCTCGGGAACGCCCTCGCCGTTATCGTAAATTTTGCCGAGGTTGAACTGGGCCTCTGCATGACCCTGCTCGGCAGCCTTGCGATACCACTTGAGTGCTTCGGCGGCGTTCACGGAAACGGCTTCGCCACTGCGGTACATGGCACCGAGGTTGAACTGGGCCTCTGCATCACCTTGTTCAGCAGCCTTGTGGTATTTTGGAGTTCCCCCGGTTTCGTGGACAGTTAAGGGTTAGCAGTCTCCAGTCGTTGGTGGACGCTCCTTTCAAAGTTGACGGGCGAACGATAGCCGAGGGCGGAGTGCGCCTCTTCCATAATAACTTTGTTCGGTATAGGTGGTTGCGTGCCCCCGCCACCTTTTATCCTGGTATCGGAACGAAAGCCGAAACCGGTGTACGAAATTGTTGGTATCGAGCCCATGATTTGAACCTGTGAAATTGAATGCACTCGGGCCAAAGCGGGTTGGGCCCTTGACCGCATTGCAACCCAAATTGCAACCCAACTCCTTGGGGTCAGTTGGAAACAAACGTAACTCGATGAGTCGTTCGCTCGCCAAATATATTTTCAGTCAATACCTTACAGAACAATTTGGGACTAAAGGGTATTAGCGGCCACGGTTTTCGAGACCGTCCCGTTCGACCACTCCGGCACCCCTCCGCACGGGTCCAGCGAGACCAGGGATTACATAAACCACGGGCCTTGCGGCGGCAAGCCGCACGCTGCTGCCGGCGGCCGGTTGGCGGACAATTGCGGCGCCGCATATTGACAGCACCGCCTGCCGCGCTATAGTGCCGCGCCGAGGCCGCCAGAGCCTTGCCAACCATTTGTTCCGGAACCAGAAAGCCATGTTCGCTGTAATCAAAACCGGCGGGAAGCAATACCGTGTTTCGCCGCGCGACGTCATTCGGGTCGAACGGCTTTCATCGCCCGCCGGCGAGCTCGTCGAATTGACCGACGTGCTGGCCATGGGGCGCGACGACGGCGTGACGCTGGGCCAGCCGCTGGTCGAAGGCGCGCGCGTCGCGGCCACCGTGCTCGAGCATCGCCGCGCCGATAAGATCGTCGTTTTCCGCAAATTGCGGCGCAAGAATTTCCGCCGCACCCGCGGCCACCGGCAGAATCAAACGGTGCTGCGCATCGAGGAGATACTCGCCGAGGGCGAAACATTCACGCCGCCCAAGCCGGAGCCGAAAAAGAAACCGGCAAAGGCGAAAAAGCCGGGCGCCAAGCGCAAGGCGAGAAAACCGGCCAAGGCGGCCGGCGGTGCCAAGCCGAAGGCCAAGGCGAAAGCCAAGCCGAAGGCCAAGGCAAAGCCGGCAGCCGAGGAAAAGCCTTCCGCCGAGGCCAAGCCCGAGGCGAAGAGCGATGACGCTAAATCGACGGCTGAGGAGAACTCGTAATGGCGCATAAAAAGGCAGGCGGCAGCTCACGCAACGGCCGCGATACCGCCGGGCGGCGTCTCGGCATCAAGAAATACGGCGGCGAATTCGTGCTTGCCGGCAATATCATCGCGCGTCAGCGCGGCACCAAATGGCATCCCGGCGAGAATGTCGGCATCGGCCGCGATCACACCCTGTTCGCCCTCGTCGAGGGGCGGGTGAAGTTCCTCAACAAGGCGGGCGACAAATCCGTGGTCACCGTGGAGCCGGCGGACTAACAGCGAAAGCGCGGCGCTCGGCTAAACGGGGGAGCGGCGCGCCGCTCCCTTTTGTTTTTTGCGATTTGGGGCATGACGCCCGGCAGAGAAATCTCATGCGCTTTCTGGATCAGGCCAAGATACATGTCGCGAGCGGCGCCGGCGGCGATGGCTGCGTCGGATTCCGGCGCGAGAGAAACCTGCCGCGCGGCGGCCCCGACGGCGGCAATGGCGGGCGCGGCGGCGCGGTCGTGGCGCTGGGCGCCGCCGAGCTCAACACCCTGATCGATTTCCGCTACAAACAGCATTTCCACGCCAAGCGCGGGCGCCACGGCCAGGGCTCCCAGCGCAGCGGCGCCGACGCCGCCGAACTCGTCATCGAGGTGCCGCTCGGGACGGAGATATTCGAGGAAGACCGCGAAACGCTGATCGCCGACATCACGCGGCCCGGGCAGCGCATTACCCTCGCCCAGGGCGGCGGCGGCGGGTATGGCAACAGCCATTACAAATCCTCGACCAACCGCGCGCCGCGGCGCGCCGACCCCGGCCAGGAAGGCCAGCAGCGCTGGCTCTGGCTGCGCCTCAAGCTGCTCGCCGATGCCGGCATTATCGGCCTCCCCAATGCCGGCAAATCGACCTTCCTCGCCGCCGTCAGCGAGGCCAAGCCGAAGATCGCCGATTATCCCTTCACCACCCTCAAGCCGCAGCTCGGCGTGGTGCTGGTCGATAATCATGACTATGTTTTGGCCGATATTCCGGGCTTGATCGAGGGCGCCCATGAGGGCTCGGGGCTGGGCGACCGTTTTCTCGGCCATGTCGAGCGCTGCGCGGTGCTGCTGCATCTCGTCGACGGCACCGAGCAAGACCCCGGCGCCGCCTACCGCACCGTTCGCGCCGAGCTTGCGGCATATGGCGAAGGACTGGTGGAGAAGCCGGAAATCGTCTGCCTGAGCAAATGCGACGCCTTGGATGCGAGGCGGCGCGCGAGGCGGCTCAAATCACTGGCCGCCGCCGCCAGCGCCCCAGCGGCGCCGATTTCAAGTGTCCCGGTGGCGGCGATTTCAAGCGCTTCGGGCGAAGGCGTGCGGGAAGTATTGCGCGGGTTGTGGCGCGCGGTGGCGGCGAAACGCCAGGCCGCGGCACGGGATGGCGACGGCGCGGCTGTGGAAAAGCGTGTCTGGGACCCGATGGTCGGCCTCAGATGACGCCGAGCCTCAAACAGGCGCGCCGCATCATCATCAAGATGGGTTCCGCCCTCCTCGTCGACGAGGCCGAGGGAGCCATTCACCATGCCCGCCTGGTCGGGCTCGCCGCCGATGTCGCCGACCTGCGCGGCGCCGGCAGCGAAGTGATGATCGTGACCTCGGGCGCCATCGCCGTCGGGCGCCGCCATCTCGGCTTGGCCCAGGGGCCGCTCAAGCTCGAGGAGAAGCAGGCCGCCGCGGCCTGCGGCCAGATTCGCCTCGCCCATGCCTACCAGGAAGCGCTCGCCGCGCACGATATTACGGTGGCGCAAATCCTGCTGACCATCGACGATACCGAAGAGCGCCGCCGCTATCTCAATGCGCGCAACACCATCAACACCCTGTTGGCCGCCGGCGCGGTGCCGATCATCAACGAAAACGATACCGTGGCGACGGCGGAAATCCGCTTCGGCGACAATGACCGTTTGGCGGCGCGCGTCGCCGCCATGATGAGCGCCGATACGCTGTTGCTGCTGTCCAATATCGACGGCATGTATAAGAGCGACCCGGCGCGCGACCCGGGCGCCGAATGGATTCCGCGCATCGACGCCATCACGCCCGAGATCGAGGCGGCGGCCGGCGCCGCCGGCTCGGCCGATGCTTCCGGCGGTATGCAGACCAAGGTCGCGGCGGCGCGCATTGCCATGGCGGCGGGCTGCCACATGGTGATCGCGCGCGGCGATGTGACACGCCCGGTCGCCGCGCTCGAAGCGGGCGCGCGCTCGACCTGGTTCGTCTCCAAGGCGACGCCGCGCGCGGCGCGCAAGCAATGGATCGCCGGCAGCCTGCAACCGCGCGGCACCCTCACCATCGACGCCGGCGCCGAAGCGGCGCTGGCGGCCGGGCGCAGCCTGTTGCCGGCCGGCGTCGGTGCGGTCGAGGGCGAATTTCAGCGCGGCGAAGCGGTCACCGTCAAAAGCGCCGCCGGCGGCCTGATCGGGCGCGGCCTGAGCGCCTATTCGGCGGCCGATGCGCGCCGTATCATGGGCTACAAATCGGGTGAAATAGAGAGCATTCTCGGCTACCGTGGCCGCGACGCGATAATCCACCGCGACGATCTGGTGTTGGAAGAAAGTATGTGACATGAGCGCCGTAAAATCGATCGAATCCTCCGCTGTCGAAGCTCAAATGGCGGCGCTCGGCGCCAATGCCCGCGCCGCCGCGCACGCCCTCGCGGCGCTGCCGGCGGCGGCCAAGCGCGCCGCCATCGAGGCGGCGGCGGATGCCCTGGCGGCGGCCGGCGATGAAATTATCGCCGCCAACGGCGAGGACATGGCGGCCGCGCGGGCGGCCAACTTGAACGCCGCCATGCTCGACCGCCTGGCGCTTGACGGCGGGCGCGTCGCGGCCATGGTTGATGGCTTGCGCGAGGTCGCACACCTCGACGATCCGGTGGGCCGGGTATTGGCCGAATGGTCGCGCCCCAATGGTCTCCGGATCGAGCGCGTCTCGGTGCCGATCGGCGTCATCGGCATCATTTACGAATCGCGGCCCAATGTGACCGCCGATGCCGGGGCGCTGTGCCTGATGTCGGGCAACGCCGCCATCCTGCGCTGCGGCTCGGAAAGCTTGCGCTCCTCGAGCGCCATCGCCGACAGCCTGAGGCGCGGCCTTCGCGCCGCCGGTGTGCCGGAGAATTGCATTCAACTGGTGCCGACCCGGGAGCGCGCCGCGGTCGGTATCCTGTTGGCCATGGACGAGGATATCGACGTCATCGTGCCGCGCGGCGGGCGCTCGCTGATCGAGCGCGTCAAGCAGGACAGCCGCATCCCGGTGTTGGCCCATCTCGACGGCATATGCCATGTCTATGTGCATGCGGCGGCGGATGCGGAGAAGGCGCGCGAGGTTACGTTTAACGCCAAGATGCGCCGCACCGGCGTTTGCGGCGCCGCCGAGACATTGCTGATCGACCGCGCCGCGCTGGCCATGCTGCCGGCCATTCTGGCGCCGCTGTTCGAGGCCGGCTGCGAAGTGCGCGGCGACGAAGAGGCGCGCGCCCTCGATTCGCGCGCCGGCGCCGCCGGCGCCGCCGATTGGGACAGCGAATATCTCGACGCCATCATTGCCGTGCGCACCGTCGACGGGCTGGACGCCGCCATCGCCCATGTCAACCGGCACGGCTCGCACCATACCGACGCCATCATCAGCGAAGACCAGGCGGCCGCCGGGCGCTTCCTCGACGAAGTGGACAGCGCCATCACCGTGCACAACGCCTCGACGCAATATGCCGATGGCGGCGAATTCGGCATGGGCGCCGAAATCGGCATTTCCAACGGCAAGCTGCATGCGCGCGGGCCGGTCGGCGTCGAGCAATTGACGACCTATAAATACAAGGTCCATGGCAGCGGCCAGGTGCGCCCCTGAAACCACAGAAACCACAGCTGAAACCCTTGAAGCGCCCGCCCGCCCGCGTGGCGCCGCGCCGGGCATCACCGGCACCAGCTACGGGTCCGCGCGTCGGCTTGTTCGGTGGCTCGTTCAACCCGGCCCATGACGGCCATCTCCATGTCAGCCTGCAAGCCATCAAACGGCTCGGCCTGGATGAATTATGGTGGCTGGTATCGCCGCAGAATCCGCTTAAACCCCGGCGCGGCATGGCGCCGTTCGAGGACCGCCTGGCGGCGGCGCGGCGTCTCGCGCGCCACCCCGCCATCCGGGTCAGCGATTGCGAAAAGCGTTTTTCGAGCCCTTACAGCGCCGATACCATCGAGCGCCTGCGCCGCCGCCATCCGCGCCATCGCTTCGTCTGGATCATGGGCGCCGACAATCTTGCCGAGTTCACGCGCTGGCGCCGTTGGCAGGATATCTTCCAGGCGCTTCCCATTGCGATATTCGACCGCCGGACCTATGCTCAGACGGCCGCGGCGAGCAAGCCGCTCCAGCGCTTTGTCCGCCACCGGCTGCCCGAGCGGGCGGCGCGCCTGCTGGCTCTGCGGCCGCCGCCGGCGTGGATTTATTTTCATGGGCGGCTGCACGCGGCGTCGGCCAGCGCCATTCGCGCCGCTGAGCCAGGCAACGGTAACGAGAGAGGAGACGGCCGATAACAAAGCCGAAAAAGCCCACCTCACCGGATGGCGCCGCCGCCGAGAACATGCGTCGCGCCGTCATCAAGGAACTCGAAGACGTCAAGGCCGAGGACATCGTGGTCATCGGCTTGACCGGAAAATCCGATATTGCAGATTATATGATCGTCGCCTCGGGCCGCTCGCAGCGCCAGGTCGGCGCCGCGGCGGATCGCGTGCACCGGGCGGTCAAGGCGACGAGCGGGCGCGCGCCCGCCGTCGAGGGTCTGCCGGCCTGCGATTGGGTGCTGATCGATACCGGCGATGTGATCGTCCATATCTTCCGGCCCGAAGTGCGGGAGTTCTATAATCTGGAGAAAATGTGGTCGGCGGAGTTGCCGCTCGACCATGCCGACGGCGCATCGGAGGGCGCGTTATAGCGCCTGTCCCGGATAGCCGGACGCTGTTCGGCGCATGCGCATAGCCGTTCTCGCCATCGGCCGGGCGCGCGGCGATCCGGCGGCGCGCATCTACGACGATTACATGGCGCGCCTGCCATGGCCGCACGAGCTCCGGGAACTGCACGAGAAGCGGCCCCTCAAGGGCGAAAGCCGCAAGCGGCGCGAGGCCGATTTGTTGCTCGCCGCCCTGCCCGAGCGCGCCGTGGCGGTGGCGCTGGACGGCGGCGGGCGGATGCTGTCGAGCGAGGAATTCGCGCGCCGCATCGGCGCCTGGCGCGATGGTGGCGCTCCGTGCCTGGCATTTCTCATCGGCGGCGCCGACGGGCACGGCGAGGCGGTGTTGAAGCGCGCCGATCTGACGCTCTCGTTCGGCGCCATGGTGTGGCCGCATCTGCTGGCCCGCGCCATGCTGGCCGAGCAGCTTTGGCGCGCCGCCAGCATGTTGTCCGGCCACCCCTACCATCGGGCTTGAAATCGCGCGCCGGGAATAGGAAATATGCAACATGGTTGGGCCGATGCCGAGTGAGGCGAAAATGGATGGCGATGGCTAGGATTCCCCGCCCGGTGGTGTTGTGCGTGCTCGATGGCTGGGGGGCGCGCGCCGAGGCCGCCGACAACGCGATTTTCATGGCGCGCACGCCGGTGTGGGACGCGCTGCTGAAAAAATATCCGCACGGCCTGTTGCATACCTCCGGCCGCGATGTCGGCCTGCCGCCGGGGCAGATGGGCAATTCCGAGGTCGGGCATATGAATCTGGGCGCCGGGCGCACGGTGTTGCAGGATCTGCCGCGCATCGACGCCGCCATCGCCGACGGCTCGTTCGCCGATTCGCCGGCGCTCGGCGGCTTCATCGAAAAACTGCGCGCCGGCGGCGGGCGCTGCCATCTGATGGGCCTGTTGTCGCCGGGCGGCGTGCATGCCCATCAGGATCATATGGCGGCGCTGGTCAACCTCCTCGACGGCGCCGGCGTGGCGGTCAGCCTGCATGGCTTTCTCGACGGGCGCGATACCCCGCCGCGCTCGGCGGAAGGCTATCTGCGCCGCTTCGAAGCCGATGTCGGCGCGGCGCGGCAATTCTCCATCGCCACCGTTTGCGGGCGCTATTGGGCGATGGACCGCGACCGCCGCTGGCCGCGCGTCGAGCGCGCCTATCGTGCCGTAGCCGAGGCGAAAGGCGTTGCGGCGCCGAATGCCGTGGCGGCGCTGGAGGCGGGTTATGCGGCCGGCGAAAGCGATGAATTCACCGCCCCGGCGGTGCTCGCCGGATATCGCGGCATGGCCGACGGCGACGGCCTGCTGATCGCCAATTTCCGCGCCGACCGCGTGCGCCAATTGCTGCATGCGCTGGTCGACCCGGAGTTTGACGAATTCGCGCGGCCACGCGTGGCCGGCTTCGCGGCGGCGCTTGGCATGGTCGAATATTCGAGCGCCCTCAATCGCTTCCTGGGCTGCATGTTTCCCCACACCGCCCTCGAGAACGTGTTGGGCGAGGCGGTCTCCGCCGCCGGGCGCACCCAGCTGCGCCTCGCCGAAACCGAGAAATACGCCCATGTCACATTTTTTCTGAACGGCGGCGAGGAGCGCGTCTTCGCCGGCGAGGAGCGCATTCTGGTGCCTTCGCCGAATGTCCCGACCTATGATTTGCAGCCTGAAATGTCAGCCCAAGAGGTAACCGACCATTTGGTGCGGGCGATTCTCGGGGAGCGCTTCGATCTGATCGTGGTGAATTACGCCAACACCGATATGGTCGGCCATACCGGCAACATGGCGGCGGCGGTCAAGGCGGTCGAGGCGGTGGATGGCTGCCTCGCCCGCATGGTGGCGGCGCTCGAGGATGCCGGCGGCGCGGCGTTGATCACCGCCGATCACGGCAACGCCGAGCTGATGCGCGACAGTGCCGCGGACAGCGCCCATACCGCCCACACCACCAACCGCGTGCCGGCCCTGTTGGTCGGGGAGGCGGCGATCGGCGGAAGATTGCGCGATGGGTTGCTCGCCGATGTGGCGCCGACGCTGCTGCAATTGATGGCGCTCGACATTCCGCCGCAAATGACCGGAAGCGCGCTGCTCGGCGCCGGCGCGGGCTGATTTTGTCGCCCGCCGCCGTCTTACGCATCGCGCTCCTTTTGGTTGCGCTGGCGCTTGTCCTGGCGCCTCTCCTGGCGCCTCTCCCGGCTTCCGTGGCAAGGGCCGAGGAGGCGGCGGACCAGACCATCGAGAAAACCGGTCAGGCGCTGGACCAGACGGAAGACGCGTTGGTGGCGGGGCGGCGCGCCAAGGCCAAACTCGATGCGCAGGTGACCGAGGCCAAGCAGGAAATTCTCCGGGTCCGGCGCGAGCAGGTCGATGCCGCCGCCGAGGCGCAGGACATAGAGGCGCGTGTCAGCGCTCTCGAAAGCCATCTCGAAGCGCTTGAGATGCAGCGCTCGGACAAACTCCATGCGCTCTCGCGCCGGCGCGACGAGCTCACGCGCACGCTCGCCGCGCTGCAGAGGATCAGCCGCACGCCGCCCGATCTGCTGATCTTCATGCCGGCCTCGATTCAGGAAATTTCGCGCGCCCGACTGGTGCTCGGCGCGGTGGCGAGCCAGCTCGACGCACGCGCCGATCTGCTCGGCGATCAACTGCGCGATTTGGCGCGCATCGGCGAGGAAATTTCCGCGCAACGAAATTTGATCGATGTCGAGGCCGATCGCCTGGGCGCGCAGCGGGCCCATCTCGGCGTCCTGTTGGCGCGCAAAACCCGCGCCCATGACCGCACCGAGGCGCAATATGGCCGCGCCGAGGCGCTCGTCGCCGATCTCGCCGCCGAGGCCGGGACCTTGCAGGAATTGCTCGACAGGCTGGTCAATCAAAATGAGCGCAATCAGCTAAGGGAGCGTCAGGCCGCGGCCGCCGCCGCCGCCGCGTCGATGGTGGCGGCGAGGGAAACAATCGTCGCGGCGGAGCCCGCCCAGCCGCCCGAAAACGGGCCCGGCATCACCCTTTCGCTCGCCGATATGCCGGCCCATTCCGGCGAAAAGCGCGGCGCATCGCGCCCGCCGTCAGCTATTTCCCCGCCGGTCGAGGATGCGCCGGCCGAGGATGCGCCGGCGCGCGGCGAAATCCATGGCGATGACGATGTCGGTGGCGAAGACGATGACGATATCGGGCAGCTGGCGGCGCTGGCGCCGGTGCACCGGCCGGTCAGCGCGGCGCGCGGCGCTTTTGCCATGCCGGCGCGCGGCAAATTGGTCAGCGGTTTTGACGAAACCACGGCGCTCGGCCTGTCGACCAAGGGAATCATCATCGAAACACGGGCGAGCGCACAAATCGTCGCGCCCTATGACGGCCGCGTCGCTTTCGCCGGCCAATTCCGCGAATACGGCCTGCTCTTGATCATAGACCATGGCGAGGGATATCATACGCTGCTTGCCGGCATGGGACGGATAGATGTATTGCTGGACCAGCAGGTGCTGGCGGGTGAACCGGTCGGGGTGATGGAAGCGGTCAAAGACGGCAAGCCGCGTCTCTATGTGGAGCTGCGCAGCGAAGGCCGCCCGATTAATCCGCTGCCTTGGCTGGCGGCAGAAACTGTCAAAGTAAGTGGTTGATATGGGTATTCGATTTTTGGCCGGTGTGACCGGCTTGGTACTGTTCGTTTTGCCGCTCACGCTCAATGCGGCGAGCAATGAGACTTACCGGCAATTGAACCTGTTCGGCGATGTGTTCGAACGGGTGCGCGCCGACTATGTCGAGGAGGTCAGCGACAGCGAGCTGATCGAGGCCGCGATAAACGGCATGTTAAGCTCGCTCGATCCCCATTCGCGCTATCTCAACGCCAAGAGTTTCCAGGATATGCAGACCCAGACGCGCGGCGAGTTCGGCGGTCTCGGCATCGAGGTGACGATGGACGAAAACGGCTTCGTCAAGGTCATCACGCCGATCGACGATACGCCGGCGCAGCGTGCCGGCCTGCAGCCCGGCGATTACGTCACCCACCTGGATGGCGACTCGATCCTCGGCCTGACCCTGGCCGAGGCGGTCGACCGCATGCGCGGCCCGATCGATTCGGGCATCATCCTGACCATCCAACGGCCCGGCGCCGAAGCGCCCTTCGATGTCGAAATCATCCGCGCCGTCATCACCATCCGCTCGGTTCGCACGCGCGTGGAAGGCGACGATGTCGCCTATGTCCGTATTTCCTCGTTCTCCGAGAAAACCACGCGCGATCTGGAGAAAGCGATCGATAAGCTGCGCGAGGAGCATGGCGAGGCGATAAAAGGCCTGGTGCTGGATTTGCGCAACAATCCCGGCGGTCTCCTCGATCAGGCGGTCTCGGTCTCCGATTCATTCCTTATCCAGGGCGAGATCGTATCGACGCGCGGGCGCCGGCCGGACTCGATTCAGCGCTTCAACGCCAAATCCGGCGATTTGATCGACGGCATGCCGATGATCGTGCTGATCAATGGCGGCTCGGCTTCGGCTTCCGAAATCGTCGCCGGCGCGCTGCAGGACCATCGCCGCGCCATCGTGCTCGGCACCCGTTCGTTCGGCAAGGCGTCGGTGCAAACCGTTATCCCGCTCGGCGGGCACGGCGCCATGCGCTTGACCACGGCGCGCTATTACACGCCGTCCGGCGCCTCTATTCAGGCGCGCGGCATTTTTCCCGATATCATCGTCGAGCAGGCCAGGATCGAGCGTCTCGGCCGCGGCCCGAGGCGAAGCGAAGCCGATCTGCGCGGCAGCCTGAGCAACGAGGAGAACAATGGCGGCGAGGGTGGCGGCGAGGGTGGCGGCGACGATGCCACCGGCGCGTCCGAAGACGATGACAAGGGCGATGACGAGGAAGCCGGCAAAGCCGATGCCGGCGAATCCAGGGCCGATAGCGATTACCAGTTGGCCCGCGCCCTCGACCTGCTGCGCGGGTTGCAACTTTTGTCGAGCACGATGGTCAACTGAGCGCTTATTCCAAGGAGCGGTATTAACCGGCCGAGGAGGGTGATCTCTCCGTTTTGAGCGATCCGTCTGAACAGCCTGAAGAGGCGCCCAAAAAACGCCGCCGGAGAATTCCGCGTCCGAAGAAACCATCCGTGAGCCCGCCGGCATTCGCGGCCGTGCTGCTCGCTTTGGCGATCGGCGGCGTGCTGGCCTGGCTGGCCTTGAGCGCCGATAAACCCGCCGAGACTCCCAAGGATGAGACCAAGTCAACATTGACCGTCGAGCTGGGAGACCAGGAATCCGGCGCGGCCGAAGCGCCGGCGGTTGAGGCCGAGGCGCCCGAGGGAGAACAAGGCGAAGCGGCGGAAGTTGAAACCGCCGGTGAGGCCGAGGCGGAAGAGAAGGTGGTTGCGGTAGCCACAAAAGAAAAAGAGACAGAGAAAGAAGAAAAGAAAGAGGAAAAGGCGGGGGAGCAGACAGAATCCGTCGAAATCACCCTTGTCAGGCCGCCCGTCGAGGTCGAGGAGGACATCGCGCTGGCGCTGCCGGAAGCGGCGCTGCTACAGGAAACCACGCGTGGCGCATTGCCGATTATCGGCCCCGAGGGCCGCGAGGCATGGCGCGTATATGCCGGCAAGGCCAGCGCGACGAGCAATTTGCCGCGCATGGCCGTGATCATATCCGGTCTTGGCCTGTCGACCGACGCGACGCTGAGCGCGATCAAGCTCGGCAAGGAAGTGACGCTTTCCTTCACCGCTTACGGCGCCGATCTGGAAGCCGAGGTGGCTGCGGCGCGCGCCGCCGGGCATGAGGTGCTGCTCGATCTGCCGATGGAGCCGATATCCTATCCGGCCGATGATCCCGGCCCGCACACGCTCCTCACCTCTCTCAATACGAGCGACAATATGGCCCGCCTCGAATGGCTGCTCGGCCGCTTCAAGGGCTATGTCGGCGTGATCAACCATATGGGCTCGCGCTTTACCGCGGCGCGCGAGCCGCTCAGGCCGATTCTCCAGGCGCTCAAGGAAAGGGGCCTGATGTTCGTCGATAGCCGCTCGACCAACCGCAGCGTGGCGGCCGGCATGGCCAAGCAAATCAAGCTGCCGCGCGCCATCAATGACGGCTTCCTCGATCACGAGCCGACGCGCGGCGCCATCGATCAATCCTTTGCCGCCGCCGAAAGCGATGCGCGCGAGAGCGGCGCCGCCGTGGTGGTGGCGCGCCCCTTCCCGGTATCGCTGGAACGCATCGCGGCGTGGCTGCCGATGCTCAAATCGCGCGGTATCGAAGTCGTTCCCGTGAGCGCGCTGGCCGACAAGCAGGCCGACAGATGAGCGCCGCGCCAGCGCACGTCGGCAGATGAGCGCCCCGCCAGCGCAGGCCGGGCAGGGAAAAGAGTACCGCCCGGGCGTCGGCGTTATTCTCCTCAATTCGGCGCGCCTCGTTTGGGTCGGCCGCCGTTTCGGCACCGCCTCGAAGGCCTGGCAAATGCCGCAGGGCGGCATCGATGCCGGTGAATCACCGGAAGCCGCGGCGTTGCGCGAGCTTGAAGAAGAAACCGGCGTCACCCCCGGGCGGGTCGAAATCATCGCCGCCAGCTCAGGCTGGCACAGCTACGACCTGCCGCCCGAATTGACCAAACAGGCCTGGGGCGGGCGCTACAGGGGGCAGCGCCAGAAATGGTATGTCATGCGCTTCCTCGGCCATGACAGCGATATCGATATCGCCACCGAGCATGCCGAATTCTCGCATTGGCGCTGGTGCGAGGCCGCCGACCTGAAGCGCCACATCATCGATTTCAAGCGCCCGCTCTACGCCGCGCTGATCGAGGAATTCGCGGTTTTTTTGAGATAGTAAGGACGACATAACCATCGAATAAGCCCTTCTTCCCCGAGGGGAAGAAGCATCTGTGTTGTTTGTCAAGGCGGCGTTAGGCTCCAGGTTCGGTC
>CAJXFT010000057.1 GCA_913053235.1 uncultured Alphaproteobacteria bacterium | reverse complement strand
GGCGCGCCTTACCTGCGCGAGCGCGTCACCGTTTAGGCCGGTCAATTATCTTAGCGGGAGAAAGCACATGATGGATTTTGCCGAGCTGACGAAACGCTTTTGCGACGCCGCCTGCAGCGGCGGCGCCGAACTTGCGGCGCTGTTCACCGAGGGCGGCACCTATCATGACGGGTTCTATGGTGAATTTACTGGGCGCGCGGCGATCGCCGGCATGATCGACAATTTTTTTTGCCGCGACGCCGAGGATTTTGTGTGGCGGATGTACGAGCCGGCGATGAGCGGCGGCATCGGCTATGCGCGCTATCGCTTCGGCTACAGCTCGAAAATCGCCGGCCGCGAGGGCAGGCGCGTGGTCTTCGCCGGCATCGGTCGGTTTCGCATCGACGGCGATTTGATCGCGCATTACACGGAAATCTTCGATCCCGGTATCGGCATGGCACAGCTCGGATTCGACGCCGAGCGCATCGCCAAGCGGGCCAGACGCAGTGCCGAGGCGTTGCGCGACGACCCCGAGATGGCGGATTTTCTCGCCGGCGCACCGGTTTAGCGGCGGCAGAAATTACGGTGACATGGCCGTAATTCCACAGATCCGCAACTGATCTCAGCGCGAAAATCAAAAGCGCAATATCCGCCTTACCAGTTTTGATATCTGTTTCGGGCGGGCTGGGCGTTCTCCTATACAGGTTGGCTCTGACGGCCTTACCCGAGCCAACGCGAATATCTTGTCGCCTGAGAATGGAAGGAGCGATAGGTAGGAAATAATAAATTAATATCGATACTTATCTTTCTCTAATAGATATATTTGCCATCAGCTATAATATAATGTAATATAAAGTACCTTCTCTTTAGAATAACAATAAAAATAAGGACGAAGATGAGTATTAATCCCAATGCGAGCCAAACCAGCCGAAACCTAGCGTTAATACTCCTGAATAAGAAATTTTGGATTGCACATTTCCTTATCGTCGTCGCGATAAGCGTGGCCGGTTTAATTTATCTTGGCGGAGCAACTTACACGGGTGCTCCGCCTTTGGTCGATTTCAAGTCACCGGCCGGGGAAACAGTGATTTCCCGTTCGCTCATCAAGAGTGGAGAGGAAGTATTTCACCTCAGGGGCCTGATGAGTTACGGCTCCTTCTGGGGTGACGGGGCGGACCGCGGGCCCGATTTCACAGCCGATGCCCTGCACCGAACGATCGTATCCATGCAATCTTTCTACGAAAATGAGATAGGGGATAATGTTGTAAGCCAATACGACAAGGACGCAATCGCAACGCGGGTGCAACGGGAGGTCCATACAAATACATGGGACGAGGAATCCGGCTTAATCTCCATTAACGCCGCTCAAGTTCATGCGTTTCAGGAATTAAATGATCATTACACACGGATGTTCACCGATCCCGAATATCCCGAACTTTTTCAGATCGGATATATCACCGAACCGGAAGACATCACGGCATTAACGGCCTTTTTCTACTGGGGCGGCTGGGTTTCAGCCGCCAATCGGCCCGGTGAGGACTATAGCTACACACACAATTGGCCATATGATCCGCAAGCCGGCAATACGCCGACGACGGCAACTTATATTTGGAGCGTTATTTCGATTTTCGGACTGTTCCTGGGGATCGGGCTGGTCCTCTATGTATATGGCAAATGAAAACGCTGCAAGGCGATCCGTTCGATGCCGGCAACGAGACATCGCTTAGTCGGCGTGCCAATATTGATGTCCGTTGCCGGGGCGGCAATTAATGCATTTGCCAGCCACGTGGCATTGACATCATTCGGCCGTTCGCGCTCTTGTTGGCGAAACAAACCTGTCCGAAAAACCCTCGCGGACGGCCAAAACGAAAGACCCGTCGCAAGAAGCCGGTGCGTGGGTGATGAAAAACTGTTGCCCATGTCACCGGTTCAAACTGTCGCCCATGTATCAGGTCGGGCCCGATCAGTTTAGCCGATACGGACGATTTCGCCGCTCTCGGCGGATTCCTGCGCCGCCAGCACCGTCTGCATGGCGGCCATGGATTGCTCCGGGGTGATAACGCTGGGCGTGACGCCGTTGGCGACGCAGCTCGCGAAATACATCACCTCGTCCCTGAGCGCGCCGCCGGTGACGCCACCGACGCGCGGCCAGTAGGTGGTGTCGGGGCCGGTGAAGCCGGTAGCCGTGCACAGGCCGAGATTGGGGAAAGTGTCCTGCACCTGGATGAACCCCTCGCTGCCGATGATCGACATGCGCTCGTCGATGATGAAGGGCGCCGATTCGGGCATCAGCCAGGCGCTTTCATAGATCGCGCTGGCGCCGTTGTCGAAGCGGTACATGATCTGAAACATGTCGGGATAGGCGTAGTCCTTGACCCGCACGGTCTGGGTATAAACGCTGGTCACGGAAGAGCCGGTGAACCACAGCATGAGGTCGGTATCGTGAATGCCGGTATCGGAGATCGGGTTGACCTTGTCCAGGGCGCCCTCGGCCCAGGCGGCGGGCACATTGCGCCGGCCGTTGAGGGAAACCACCCGGCCGATGGCGCCGGCCGCGATTTCTTTCTGGGCGGCGATACAGCGCGGATTGAAGCGGCACACATGGCCGACCATGAGAAAGCTGTCGGCGGCCTTGGCCGCCGCGCATATCTCGGCGCATTCCGCCACTGTCGGCGCCATCGGCTTTTCCAGCAGCACATGTTTGCCGGCCTTCAAGGCGGCGATGGCGATCTCGGCATGGCTGTCCCAGCGCGTCACGATATGCACCAGATCGATTGCCGGGTCGGCGAGCAGGTCGCGGTAATCGGTATGCAGTGCGGCGATGCCGTATTGGCCGCCGATCTCGCCCAGGCGCGCTTCGTCGCGGTCGGCCAGCGCCACCAGCTCCATGCCCGGCACACCGACGATCACACTGCAATGGATTTCGCCGAACCAGCCGACGCCGATCACGCCGGTTTTCAAACTCGCCATTGACGCTACTCCCTTAACCCGCCCCCTGGCCCTTTTCGGTGGCGTTTACCAGCGCCGCCATATTGCCGTAGGGGTGACGGTTTTCATACATCAGTTGATGGGCATGGCCGATCTCGTCGAAATCATAGGTGCCCGAGAGGCAGGGATCGACCTCGCCCGCCATGACCATTTCATTGACCGCCTTGGCCTGCGTGTCGTTGGACAGATGACTGCCCTGGAAACGCTTTTGCCGCATCCAGTGAAAGCGCAGATCGATGGTGACGTTATAGCCCGAGGTGCCGGCGCAGATCACCACCATGCCGCCGGTGGCGCAGAGGAAATTGGAGGTCGGCAGGGTCGCCTCGCCGGGATGCTCGAAGACGATTTGCGGGCTTACCTTGGCGCCGGCCGCCTCCCAGAACGCCTTGCCGAAATCGCGCGCACCCTTGAACCAGGCGCCCCATTCCTTGGAATTGACATCGGGCATGACGCCCCAATGGGAAAAATCATTGCGGTTTATGACGCCGACGGCGCCGTGGTCGAGGCAGAATTGCCGCTTGTCTTCGTCCGAAACGACGGCGATGGCCTTGCCGCCCTTGGCCGCGACGATCTGCAGGGCGAGGCTGCCGAGGCCGCCGGCGGCGCCCCATACCAGCACGTAATCGCCCTCGTTGACGGCATTGGGCGCCCAGCCCATCAACATGCGGTAGGCGGTCGAGGCGCAGAGCAGGTAGCAGCCGGCCTGCTCCCAGGTCAGATTCTTCGGCTTCGGCTGGCATTGATGCGATTGGGCGCGGGCGAACTGGCAATAGCTGCCGTAATTGGTCTGATAGCCCCAGATGCGCGTGCTTTCGGCCAGCATCGGGTCGGCGCCGGACAGCACCCAGGGATCGTCGGGCTCCCACCAGCCGCTATGCACCACCACTTCGTCGCCGGGCTTGACGTTGCTCACTTCGGCGCCGACCGCCCAGACGATGCCCGAGCAATCGCTGCCGCCGGCGTGAAAATCCTCCGGCTCGCCCTTTTTCTGGCGCTCGGCGATGACGTCCACCGGGCGGCCCAAACCGGCCCAGACATTGTTGTAATTGATGCCGGTGGCCATAACATAGATCAGCACATCGAGCGCGCCGATAGCCGGCGTCGCGATGATTTCGCGCTGCCAGGCCTGTTTGGGTTCGCCGAAGCGGTCCTGGCGAACCGCGAAAGCATGCATTTTATCGGGAACCTCGCCCGGCGCCGGGCGTTCTCCAAGTGGGCAAATTTCCATTATTTCCTCGATTGCAGGTCACAAGTGCTGGCCGTTCTACGTCATTTCTTGATAATTTGCCATTTATCCACCAGCCGGACAAATTACCGTCATTGGGAGTTAAACCAGCATGACCGAGAAATTCGAACAGGTGTACGCGCGCGCGCTGGCCGACCCGCAAGGGTTTTGGGCCGAGGCCGCCGAGGCGATTGAGTGGGACAGGAAATGGGATGTGGTTCTCGACGCTGACGATGCGCCTTTTTACCGCTGGTTCACCGGCGGCATGCTCAACACCTGCCACAACGCGCTCGACCGTCATGTCGAAAACGGCCGCGCCGATCAAGCGGCGCTGATTCACGATTCGCCGGTCACCGACAGCGTCACCAGCTTTACCTACCGCCAATTGCGCGACGAGGTGGCGCTGTTCGCCGGCGCCCTGGCGGCGCGCGGCGTGCGAAAAGGTGAGCGCGTCATCATCTATATGCCGATGGTGCCCGAGGCGGCGATCGCCATGCTCGCCTGCGCCCGCCTCGGCGCCGTGCATTCGGTGGTGTTCGGCGGATTCGCCGCCAACGAGCTCGCCGTGCGCATCGACGATTGCGCGCCGCGCGTCATCGTTTCCGCCAGTTGCGGCATCGAGGGAATGCGCGTGATCGCCTACAAGCCGCTTCTCGACGAGGCCATCGAACTGGCGGCGCACAAGCCCGAAAGCTGCATCATCCTGCAACGCCCCGAGGAGCGCGCGACCCTGGTAGCGGGCCGCGACACCGATTGGCGCGAGGCGGTAAGCGCCGCCAAGCCGCATGATTGCGTGCCCGTGGCGGCGACCGATCCCTTGTATATTCTCTATACCTCCGGCACCACCGGCCAGCCCAAGGGGGTGGTGCGCGACAATGGCGGCCATGCGGTGGCGCTCAATTGGACGATGAAGAACATCTACGGCGTCGAGCCCGGCGAGGCCTATTGGGCGGCCTCCGACGTCGGCTGGGTGGTCGGCCATTCCTATATCGTCTATGGCCCGCTTCTGCACGGCAACACCTCCATCCTTTACGAAGGCAAGCCGGTCGGCACGCCCGACGCCGGTGCTTTTTGGCGGGTGATATCGGAGCATCGGGTCGCCGCGATGTTCACCGCGCCGACCGCCTTCCGCGCCATCAAGCGCGACGACCCGCAAGGCGCGCGCATCGCCGACTACGATCTCTCCAACTTCCGCACCCTCTTTCTCGCCGGCGAGCGCACCGACCCGGACACGCTGCATTGGGCCGAGGACAAGCTCGGCGTGCCGGTGATCGATCATTGGTGGCAGACCGAGACCGGCTGGTCGATCTGCGCCAATTGCATCGGCATCGAGCAACTGCCGGTCAAGGAGGGCTCGCCCTCGAAGCCGGTTCCGGGCATGGAGGTGCACGCGGTCGACGAAAACTGCCAACAGGTGAAGCCCGGCGATATCGGCGCGCTCGTCATCAAACTACCGCTGCCGCCGGGCACCTTTCCGTCGCTGTGGAACGGACGCGAGCGCTTCATCGAGGCCTATCTCGAGGAGTTCCCCGGCTATTACAAAACCGCCGACGCCGGCTATATCGATGCGGATGGCTATGTCTATGTGATGTCGCGCACCGACGATATCATCAACGTCGCCGGGCACCGGCTCTCCACCGGAGCGATGGAGGAAGTGTTGGCGGAACATGCGGACGTCGCGGAATGCGCGGTGATCGGCGTCGAAGACAAACTCAAGGGCCAGTTGCCGCTCGGTTTTCTGGTGCTCAACGCCGGCGTCACCCGCGATCATGGCGCTATCGTCGAGGATGTCGTCGCCATGGTGCGCGAGCGCATCGGCCCGGTGGCGGCGTTCAAGACCGCCACCGTGGTCACCGCCCTGCCCAAGACCCGCTCCGGTAAGATTCTGCGCGGCACGATGCAGAAAATTGCCGACGGCGAGGAATATAAGGTTCCGGCCACCATCGACGACCCGGTGGTTCTTGACGAGATCACCAAATCTCTGAGGGCCATCGGCTACGCTAAAACTAGTGGGGAACAGGGGTAATAAGCTTATGCATGGATTGATGATGGACCGGCCGTTGCTGATTTCCTCGTTGCTCGAATTCGGCGCCCGCTATCACGCCGATTCGGAAATTGTCTCGCGCTCGGTGGAGGGGCCGATACACCGCTACACGCTCGCCCAATCGCACGACCGGGCCAAGCAGTTGGCCAAGGCGATGGCGCGCCTCGGCGTGGCGGAGGGCGAGCGCGTCGCCACCATCGCCTGGAACGGCTATCGCCATTTCGAGCTTTATTTCGCCATCTCAGGCATGGGTGCCGTCTGCCACACCATCAATCCGCGCCTGTTTCATGAGCAGATCGTCTATGTGATCAACCATGCGGAAGATAAATATGTGTTCCTGGATTTGACCTTCGTACCGCTGTTGGAAGCGCTCGCCGCCCATCTTCCCAAGGTCGCGGGCTACGTCATCATGACCGACAAGGAGCACATGCCCGAGACCAAACTCGAAAATGCGCTGTGCTACGAGGAGCTGCTGGCGGCGGAGGATGGAGACTATGCCTGGCCCGAGTTCGACGAGCTGACGGCGTCGTCGCTGTGCTACACCTCGGGCACCACGGGCAATCCCAAGGGCGTGCTCTACAGCCACCGCTCGACCGTGCTGCACACCCTGGCGGTGTGCGCGGCGGGCGGCGCCGGCCCGACCAACCGCTCGAGCTATCTCGCCCTGGTGCCGATGTTTCACGTCAATGCCTGGGGCCTGCCCTATGGCTGCGCCATGACCGGCGCCAAGCTGGTGCTGCCGGGGCCGCGCTACGAGGGCGACATGATCTTCGACCTGATGGACGCGGAGAAGGTCGACAAGGCGGCCGGCGTGCCGACGCTGTGGCTGTTGCTCTTGGGCGAGATGCAAAAGCGCGGGTGCAAGCCGGACGGCTTCGAAACCCTGGTCGTCGGCGGCTCGGCCTTCCCGACCTCGATGATCGAGACCTTCGAGGAGACTTACGGCATCAACGTTCACCATGCCTGGGGCATGACCGAGCTCAGCCCGATCGGCACCAGCGGCACCATTCTGCCGGCCATGGACGGGTTGGCGAAGGAGGCGCGCTGGGCGGTCAAAAACAAGCAGGGCCGCCCGATCTACGGCGTCGAGAAGAAAATCGTCGGCGAATCCGGCGAGCCGCTGCCCGAGGACGGCGAGGCGTTCGGCGAAATGCTGGTGCGGGGCCCTTGGACCGCGCGCGCCTATTTCAACGATGCCGAGGCCACGGCCGAGCAATTCACCGAAGACGGCTGGTTCCGCACCGGCGATGTCTGCACCCTCGATGAAAACGGCATCATGCAGATCGTCGACCGCAGCAAGGACGTCATCAAATCGGCCGGCGAATGGATCAGCTCGATCGATCTGGAGAACGCCGCGATGGCGCATCCCGCCATCCAGGAAGCCGCCGTCATCGGCATGGCGCACCCGAAATGGGACGAACGCCCGCTCCTCGTCGTCGTCGCAGCCGAAGGAGAGACGCCGGTGCTTGAAGCGGTCAACGCCTTCCTCGCCGACAAGGTCGCCAAATGGTGGCTGCCCGACGATCTCCTGGTCCTCGACGAACTGCCGCACACGGCGACCGGCAAGGTGTCCAAGCTGAACTTGCGCGAGCAGCTCAAGGATTATGTGTTTCCGGGGGTTTGAGCCTCCGGACGGTTGGCGCATGGATTTAGCGCTGTCCTGGCGCTAGACTTTCGCGATGCCTGGCGCCACCGACCGCGTCGGACTGACCGCCACGCGCTGCTCCGCGTGCGTTATTTCACCTTCCACTCGCGGGCGCGTTTTTGCGCTTCGGCAACCTGTTCAGCAGTCATTTTGCTCTCGACATTGTCGAGCGCCCTGGCGGCGGCTTTGATTCCCTGCGCGGCGGCAAGACTCCACCACAGATGGGCTTGAACATAGTCGCGCCGCACGCCCCGGCCGAGCGCGTATATGAAGCCGAGACGGTGCTGGGCGCCGGCGTGTCCCTGCGCGCCGGCCTTCAGGTACCAGCTCAGCGCGGCGATATAGTCCCGCGTCACGCCCAATCCCTCCTCATACATGTAACCGAGGTTGGACTGGGTTTGGGCGATGCCCGGGTCGCTCGCCCGGCGATACCATCTCAGCGCATCGACACTGTCCGGCGCCACGCTCTGGCCGTTGAAATACATCAGCCCAAGGCTGTTCCGGGCGAAGGCAAAACCCTGTTCGGCGGCCTTGCGAAACCACTTCTCCGCCTCGCCATTGTCCCGCGCCACGCCGTAGCCGTTGAGATACATAAGCCCCAGGCGGCTCTCCGCCAAGGCGTTGCCGCGCTCGGCAAGAGGGCGAAACTCACGCAATGCAGCGGCGTAGTCGCCGCGCTCAAAAGCCTGTCTTCCGGCGTCATGGTTCTGCGCCGCCAGCGGCGCGGCGAATGCGAACGCCAGGGCGAACAGTGCAGCCCAAATAATGTTGTGCATAATCCAGTCGATGCGCCCGTCGCCGTAACATTGCCGCCGAATCGTGAGGCCGTCGCGCATCTTACGGCATCGACAAGAAAACAAGAAATAAACGCCCAACAGCTTCGAGCGCCCGTCATTTTACAATTATATCATCCCGGGTATTTCGCTGTACGTGGCGGGGGCCTTTCCGATTAATATGAACCCGCGAAGTTGGATGCCGGATCGGCCATCGCAAGTCGGGGAGCTTACAATGATCGGATTTCGCTTTTTTGCCGCGCCCCGCGGCGACGACCGAGCTTGAGACCATGACACCGCCGCGTCACGTCTTGATAGGCGGGCTGCAAAGGTCCGGCACCACGCTTCTGGCGCGCATCCTTGCTCAGCACTCCGATGTGAGCGCCTTCTCCGATACCGGATTCGTACAGGACGAAGGCCAGTACCTTCAGTCGGTTTTTCCGACCAGTTACGCGCATGGCGGACCGGGCCGCTTCGCCTTCGATCCGGCGGCTCATTTTACCGAGACCTCGCCTCTTCTCACCGAAGAAAACAAAAGCACCCTGCAACGCGAGTGGGGTAGCTACTGGAATCTCGAAAAACCCGTTCTGGTCGAAAAATCTCCCAGCCACATCCTGAAATCCAGATTCCTCAACGAAGTATTTCCCGACAGCTATTTCATTTTCATGACCAGGCATCCGGTCGCGGTCTCGATCGCCACGCAAAAATGGTCCGGCACCAGCATATTCTCCCTCATCGACCATTGGCTTGTCGCCCACGAGATCCTGAGAGAGGATCTGAAGTTTCTGAAAAGATACGCAATCATACCTTATGAGCGGCTGGCGCATGATCCGGAGCCCATAATACGCAATTTGGAAAAAGCCTTGTCTGTCAAAAAATCGCCATACAAGTTTCAATTGGACCGGCGCGCAAACGATAATTATTTCAAATTGTGGAATGAAAATTTTCACCCGCAAGTCAGCCGAGACATACCGATTCTCAACAAGGGCAAAGTAGCGAGTCCGCCGGGC
This sequence comes from uncultured Alphaproteobacteria bacterium, assembly GCA_913053235.1. Classification (GTDB taxonomy): domain Bacteria; phylum Pseudomonadota; class Alphaproteobacteria; order UBA828; family UBA828; genus PTKB01. The sequence goes on along the minus strand of CAJXFT010000057.1, from coordinate 8,287 downwards.
GACAAGCCTCTGTCCTCGCGGGCGATGCGCTATCTGGTGCCCGTGCCGCGCCAAACCAGCCGGCATTTCACCACGCCGAGCCACATGCTGCTGACCAATCCACTCTTCGAATCCCAGGATGCGATTGCACGCTTTGGCGCGCGCATCAAAACCTTCGGCTACAGCCTCGAGGACTTCTCGCTATGTCCTCGGATGGTCGCGAAATGATGTCATTATCACCGCTCCTTGGTATAACTCTATGAACCGGCGGATATATCCATCGCATGGGTGCTGGCGAATGCCAACAATGACGCGCGGCAGCTCGCCTCATGATCGCCGGATTTATCGCTGACGGGGCAGCGGATTCGCCTGTCCGGGCGGCCGCCGGCGATCACTGTAAACGAAGGCGGATCGGCTTCTCCATCGAGCGCAATCGCGGTGCCGCCACGCGAAACATGGCGGTCGAGATCGGCGACATCGGGACGCATCGAAATGAGGATGACGTCACGCGCGTCGCGGCGCTCGGTCAGTCCGCCGCGAAGCGGATGCTCGACATCGATCACCAGCGCGCGCCGCGCCAGACGGACGAGCATTTTCAGGGCCTGGATGGTGGTGACGGGAAACTCGCCCGCGCCGCCCGCGCGTGCATCGTCAATGACGACGACATCGCAGGCATCGATGCCGAGGCCGTGTTCGACGACGACATCGATCGGCGTCTCCACAACCAGCGCTTCGACACGCGGGTCCTGCAGCAATGTGCGCGCACCCATGGGGCCGGTCGAATCACTGTCGCTGAGTTGCCGGCCGGCCACCCGGAGCCCCTCGCGTGTGGCGCTGCCGACAGCATGACCGGAGGCCGCCAGCGCCTGCTCAACAAGCTCGTGCACCTGCCGGGTTCCGTCTTTGGCGCAGATCGCGACGATCGCAACATGGCGCGGCCGGCCGCCGGCAAACAGCATATTGAACAAGGGCTTGGCAATATCGCGCGGCGCGGTGGCATAGTGCATGAACAGGGCCGGGGAGCAGTTAATCTCACAGAATCCGCCGCCTGCCTCAGCCGGCGGCATGGATATGTCGGGCGTAATATAGTCGACCCCGGCAACGTCGAGGCCGAGCGCCCGAACGCTGAGCAGAAATGCCTCACGAATCGCCGGATGGAGTTCGTCCGTGACATCTTCGGCCGTGCCACCGCTGGATACGTTGGGAAGATAGCGCAAGTTGACCCGCTCGCCGCCCTCGGGAACAGAATCCCTGCCGTAACCCAGCGCCGCGAGATTCGCGTCCGCCTCGGCATTTAACTCGAATGTGGAGAGCGGCGTATTGCCGACGACACCGCGGCGGGGATCGCGGTTCATTCGATCGACAAGCTCAGCCACCGTATTTTCTCCGTCCCCCACCACATGCGCATGCCGACGCACCACGGCGGACACGATCGCACCACCGATTACCAGGGCGCGGTAATTCTGGCCCTTGAGCATTTCCTCGACGAGGATAGCGCCGCCATATTTCCTTGCCCGGTCGAATGCTTTTGCGAGCTCGCCCTGGTTTTCGATATCGACGCTGATGCCGACTTGACGGTCATGTCTGTTCGGTTTGACGACCACGGGATAGCCGATGGCTTGGGCCGCCTCGATGGCCTGCTCGCGCGTCGCGACAACATGCTGGGCCGGTACCAACAGGCCGAGCCCGCGCAGCATCCGATTTGTGAATGCCTTGTCGGTCGAATGCTCCACGGCGGTCCAGGGCGTGCCATCCGTGATCGTTCCCCGGAGTATGCGGCGATAGCGCCCATGGCCCAATTGAAGCCACCTGTCGCCAAGATGCATGGCGGGAAAACCGCGCACCCGCGCTTCCTTCATGAGATAGCGCGAATCCCCCTTGAGGCCGTGTTTCTTGGCGAAAGAGATCAGTTCCTTTAGGCGGCGATCGGCATCGAAGTCTTGGTCGGGCGGCGACAGTCCGCCATGCGACAGCAGGTCAATGATGAGCGCACCGGCAAGCCCGCCCGCCTGGATGCCGACATCGGCGGTCTCGCATTCAAAGAACAGCGAACACCGGCCCGACGGCTCGCGGTCGATCAAACGGCCATGCGCAACGCGTGCACCGCAGTGACGCTGAAGATGCAGCGCCAGCGCAATCCACAGTTCGCCGATGTTGTGCGCCTTGACGATAGTGTCGAGGGCCTCGGAGCCGAAGCGAAGGCGCTCGGGGAGATTCGCCAACGCGGCGCGGCAGGCGTCGGGGAGCGCGGCAATCTCGAAGGGAATGGAAGCCGGCGGGGTGATGTTGACGACAAGACCCGGGCGGGCGCCATGGATGCTGGGCCCGATGAAGCTCTTAATGGTCTTGAGTTGCACGGCTCGGATTCACGATTGTTTGTCAGGCCCGATCGTCGTTCTGGATCGCCCATGCAAGCCTACATAGAGGCCCGCTTATTGCCAATGTCGGCGCCGGCATCGGCCATCTCGCGCCACACGCCGGATGGCCCCTCCCGGCTAAACCTCGAGCCACTCCTTGCGGATTTGCTCGTTGCCGCGCAGATCCTCGGGCGTGCCCTCGAAGGTGATGCGGCCATGGCCCATGACGTAGATGCGGGCCGAGATGTGCAGCGCGATGGTGAGCTTCTGCTCGACCAGCAGGATGGCGACGCCGCGCGCCGCGATTTCCTCGATCAGGCGGCCGACGCGTTCGACGATCTGCGGCGCCAGACCTTCGGTCGGCTCGTCGATCATCACCAGGTCCGGGTCGCCCATCATGGTGCGGCAGATGGTCAGCATCTGCTGCTCGCCGCCCGACAGCACGCCGGCCGATATGTCGGCGCGCTCGCGCAGGTTCGGGAACAGCTCGAAGGCGTCCTCGATCGACCAGCGGCCTTGCGCGCGCGCCGATTTCTGACCGAGAATGAGATTTTGCCTGAGCGTGAGGGTGGGGAAGATATCGCGGTTTTCGGGCACATAGCCGAGCCCCTTGCGGGCGATGACATGGCTCTTGCGCCCGGCGATTTCCTCGCCCTTGAAGCTGATCGAGCCCTCGGGCGGCACTTCGCCGATGATCGCCTTGAGGGTGGTCGAGCGCCCCACCCCGTTCCTGCCCAGCAGGCTGACGATTTCGCCTTCGCCGACGTCGAGATCGACGCCCTGGAGAATATGGCTCTTGCCGTAATAGGCGTGCAGATCCCTGACTTCGAGCATGTCAGGCCGCCTCCGTGCCGAGATAGGCTTCCTGCACCTTGGCGTTGCTACGGATTTCCTCCGGCGTGCCGGTGGCGATGACCTTGCCGTAGACCAGAACCGAGATGCGGTCGGCGAGATCGAACACGACGCCCATGTCATGCTCGACGATGACCATGGTGCGGGTCGCCGAAATATCGCGGATCAGGGCCACCGCCTGTTCGGTCTCGCTGCTGCTCATGCCCGAAGTCGGCTCGTCGAGCAACACCACGGAAGCGCCGCCGGCGATGGTCACGGCGATCTCCAGGGCGCGCTGGTCGGAATAGGACAGCAGCCCGGCCGGCACGTTGCGCCGCGACGCGAGACCGGTCTGCTCGAGTATCGATTCGGTGCGCTCGCGCAAATCCCGGCGGCGGTTGACGAAATGCCAGAACGAATAATGATAGCCCAGATTCCACAGCACGCCGCAGCGCACATTTTCGAATACGCTCATGCGCGGAAAGATGTTGGTGACCTGAAAACTGCGGCTCAACCCCTTGCGGAAGATGTCATGGGGCGCGCGGTTGGTGATGTTCTCGCCGTTCAACTCGATGCGCCCCCGGCTGACGTGGTAGCGCCCGGTAACCAGATTGAACAGGGTCGATTTGCCGGCCCCGTTGGGGCCGATGACGGCATGTATTTCGCCCTGTTCGACGGCCAGGTCGACGCCGCGGATGACCTCGGTGTTGCCGAACGATTTCTGCACGCCGCTGAATTCGATGGCGTTGGTCATGATGCCACCGCCCGGCGCGCCTCATGCATGGCCGTGCCGTAGGATTCGGCGAGGCGCGGATAGGTCCGCGAGCAGCCCAAGGCGCCGGCGGCGGCGAGTGCGACGCAAACCAGCCACGGCCAAAAATCCGCCGCGTCGAGGGCGATGCCGTAGAGAATGAGGGCGGTGTTCCGCGACACCGTGGTGCTGAGAAAATAGGCCATCTCGACCAGGCCGATGCAACCGACCAGGGCCACCAGGCTGGTGCCGAACGCGGCGGCGTAGGCCGGCGCCATGCGCATTAACAAGTGCGGCGCGGCGCGCCGGATCGGATCGTGCATCATGATCAACCCGGCCAGCCCGCCCGGCGCGAACATCACCATGCCGACGAAAATCAGGCCGAGGTAAAGGTACCAGGCCGGCGATATGTCGCTGAGATAGGCGTTCAGCAGGGTGATCAGGATGGCCCCCAAAATGGGGCCGGCGAAATGGCCGGTGCCGCCGATATAGACCATGATCAGAATCACCGCCGATTGCCCCAGGCCGACGGTCTCGAAGCCGACATGCTCGACGTTCACCGCGTGCAGCGCCCCGGCCAGCCCGGCGAAGAAGGAGGACAGCGAAAACGCCAGCCAGCGCACCCGGTGGGTGTTGTAGCCGATGAACTGAACGCGCTCCGGATTGTCGCGCACGGCATTCGACATGCGCCCGAACGGCGTGCGGGTGAGCAGGTACATGGCGATCGCGGCGATCACACACCATACGGCAATCAGATAGTAGACCTGGATATCGGGGCCGTAGGTGATGCCGAACCATTCCTCGCGCACCCAGCGGTCGGTCTGCACGCCTTCCTCGCCGTTGAAGAAGAAAATGATGATCAGGGTCAGCCCGGTCGCCAATTCGGCGAATCCGAGCGATATCATGGCGAAGGCGGTGCCGGCGCGGCGCGTCGAGACGAAGCCGATCAGGATGCCGAAAAAGAGACCGGCGACGCCGCCGACCAGCGGAATCAGCGATACCGGCATATAAGGCAGGTCCTCGTTGGCCATGCCGTTCATCACATGCGCCGTGACATATCCGGCAAGGCCGAAATAGACCGCGTGGCCGAACGAAAGCATGCCGCCCTGGCCGAGCAGCATGTTGAAGGCGAGGGCAAAAATGATGGCGATCCCGGTCTGGCTCATGACGGTGAGCGCGAATCCGGAATTGACGATCAGCGGCAAGATGATCAGCAGCGCGATCACCAGCGCGCCGACGCTCGTTTGTTTGGCCCCCGGTATCGTCATACGTCACGCGTTCCGAACAGGCCGCGCGGGCGGAGAATCAGCATCAGGACGAGCAACAGATAGGGCACCAGCGGCGCGATGGCGCCGGTGGTCAGGCTTACGAGATCGGCGAGAATCCCTTCGGCTTCGCGCTCCACCCCAAGCAGCGAAAAAATCGGATAGAGCGAGAAATCGTAGGAAATCGCCATGTTGTTGAGGACTCCGATCAGGAGCGAGGCGATCAGCGCGCCGCCGAGCGAGCCGAGCCCGCCGACGACGATGACGACGAACACGATCGGCCCCAACTGGATCGCCATGCCGGGTTCGGTGCCGAGCACGTTGCCGCCGATGACGCCGGCGACGCCGGCCAGCGCACAGCCGACGCCGAAGGTCCACATGAAGACCTTGGGCACGTCATGGCCGAGCGAGGCGACCATGTGCGGATGGGTCAGCGAGGCGCGGATGATGAGACCGATGCGGGTGCGCGTCAGGCCGAAGAAAAGGGCCACGAAGATACCGACCGAAATGAGCAGCATGAACAGCCGATAGACCGAATAATCGAGGCCCTGCCAGGCGAAGGCGGTGACGTTGAGGCTCGGCGGAACGTCGTAAGGGACCGGCACCTTGCCCCAAATCATCTGCACCACTTCCTCGATGACGAAGGCGAGGCCGAAGGTAAACAGCAGTTCCGCGACATGGCCGAAGCGGTGCACCGGGCGCAGCGCATAGCGCTCGACGGCGGCGCCGAGCACGCCGACCAGGATCGGCGCGGCGATCAGGGCCGGCCAAAACCCAAGCGGCTGGCTGATCTGATAGGCGAAATAGGCGCCCAGCATGAAGAAGCTGGCATGGGCGAAATTCAGCACCCCCATCATGCTGAAAATCAGGGTCAGGCCGCTCGCCAACAGGAACAACAGCATCCCGTAAAGGACACCGTTAAAGAGCGAAAATACGAAGACTTCCAAAATGCTTCCCTGTGCACCGATGCGCGGGTTACACGCGGTGCAAAAAGACCCCGGCCCTCCGCCCGAGAGGCGGAGGACCGGGCGTTTTCCCGGACTTGCGGCGGACTCTTACGGCCGCTTCATGTCGCAAGTCGTCGGCAGCGTTGTGTCCTGGCGGCTGATCACGCCGTCGGTGGCGAAGGCGATCTTGAAGTCGTTGCCTTTGTACATGATCGGACGCGAGTAATCCCTGGTCAGGCTGCTGACCATGAGCTGCAATTGAATCTGATGGTCGGAGGCGCGCATCTCGACTTCGCCGAGCGGGCCGTCAAGGGTCAGGCCCTCGAGCGCCTTGCCGACCGCGATCGGATCGTCGCTGCCCGCCTTGTCGATGGCCTCGGCCAGCATGAGGATCAGCCAGCGCTGGCGGTCCGAATACCAGGTGTCCTTGTATTTGGCCATGTAGGTGTCGCCGAATGCGACCGAATCGGCGGAAAGACCATCATGGTTCTCGTGATATTCGTTGACCTGCTTCAGGGCGACCTTGTGGGCGTCGGCGCCATAGCCGGCCACCGAGGAGGTGAGTCCGCCATAGATGGTATAAAACTGCACCGGCAGATTCGCGCCCGCCGAGAATTTGATCAGCCGCACCAGATCGGGGCCCCAATTGCCGGTGAGGACGGTATCGGCGCCCGACGCCTTGATCTTGGCGATGAACGGCGTGAAGTCCTGCACCTTGCCGAACGGCACGATCAACTCGTCGCCGACCAGCTCGATTCCCGGTGTGCGCTCTTTCATGATCGCCCGCGCCGCCGACTGGAAAGACTTCCCGTAGGCGTAGTTCTGGTTGATCATGTAGACTTTCTTGATGCTGCTGTCGCGGCTCATCTGCGTCACCAGCCCGGCCACTTTCTGGTCCACATTGGCGTCGAAACGGAAATGCCAGAACGAGCATAATTCATTGGTGAACGCCGTCGTCACCGCCGAATGATTGAGAAACATCAGGGCTTTGTCGGGATTGCGCTTATTGTGCTTGTTGACGAACTGGATGATGTTGAGCGCGTGATTGGAGCCGATGCCCTGGATGACATATTTGAGCCCCAAATCCACCGCTTTCTTCAATTGCTGGGTGGTTTTTTCGGCGCTCATGGCGTTGTCGAGCGGAACGATCTCGAGCATCTGCCCGCCGAGCACGCCGCCGGCCGCGTTGACCTGCTCGGCGGCGGTTTCGAACGCTTGCAGCGCATCGGTTCCGACGGCGGCGATCGGGCCGGAAAGCGGCTCGATCAAGCCGATCTTGATATTCTCGGCGGCGCTTGCGCTGGTGCTCGCCGCGGCGAAGAAGCCGCCCACGACCAAGCCCGTCAGGCAGGCGATTGTCGCTAAAATTCGCATGATGATTGACCTCCCAAGTCCTGTGTAAAATATGTTTTGGGCGCTCTGCCCGGGGCCGATTGATCGTAAGCCCTTGTTGGCGGGCGCCCTTGATTAAGTGTACGTTCACTCTGCGAGAGTGGCAATAAAGCTGTGTATCGAATGAACCAAGAGGAAAGATCATGAGCACGGTCGCGACAAGCCGAATTTCCCGAACCGCCGTCCTCACGCTGGACAATGCGCCGGTCAACGGCCTCGGCCTGGCGCTCAGGACGGCTCTGGTGGAAGCCTTCCAGGCCGCTTTGGATGATGCCGAGGTCAGCGCCATCGTCTTGACCGGGGCGGGCCGCATGTTTTCGGCCGGCGCCGATATCACCGAGTTCGGCACGCCCAAATCGAGGACCGCGCCGGCGCTGCCGGAAATCATCGACATGATCGAGCAGGCCGGCAAGCCGGTGGTCGCCGCGATTCACGGCAATGCGCTCGGCGGCGGGCTGGAACTGGCGCTCGGCTGCGCCTGGCGCGTCGCGGCGGCAGGCACCAATCTGGGCCTGCCGGAAGTCAGCCTTGGCATTATTCCCGGCGCCGGCGGCACCCAGCGCCTGCCGCGCGTTATCGGCGTCGCACCGGCACTCGACATGATCGTCAGCGGCAAGCCGATCAAGGCGGAAAAGGGCCTGGCACTGGGCCTCGTCGACGCGCTCGCCGAAGGCGATCTGGTCGAAGCGGCGGTGAAGTTTTGCCAGCGTCTGCCGGCCGGCGCCCAGGCGCTGCGCCCGACCCGTGCGCGCCAGGACAAGCTCG
>CAJXFT010000056.1 GCA_913053235.1 uncultured Alphaproteobacteria bacterium | reverse complement strand
GCGCCCGAGTTAATACGAGGTAAGCCAAGGGGGCGGATGCCCCCGCCCGGCGCTTGAGGGGCCAACAAAAAACGCGCTCAGCGCTAGGTTTCCCCCTTCTCCCCAGCCCCTCTTCCCCTCTGGGAAGAGGGGCTTATTCCACTCTCACCGAATCGCCCTTACGGATTTTGCCAACTTGTTCGACAAAGCCATACACGCCGACGCAGGGCAGGATTCTGTCGTCAAGCAGGGGGACCGGCAGCACGTTGTTGTCGACGACTGTTTGCAGCGCCCTGAAATCCGCCTCGATGCCGCCATACTGGGCCAGCGTCGGGATATAGCACCTCGGCGTCGGATCGGAGATGCGCAGGCGCACATCGTCGCCGATGGCGACGGTGCGCCCGACCCAATCATTTTCGATGAAGCCGGTCCGCCCGGCCGCCGCCTCGATCACCAGGTTGGGGCGGAAGCGCCCGGCGTCGAAGCTGACATCGGGGCGGATCTCGGAGAGGCGCGCCAGCGACGCGGTGGTCAGCATGTGGATGGCGGCGTAATCGGAGAACCGGCCTTCCATCATGATATGGCCGATATCGAGGATGACTTCCTCGTCGGCCAGCGGATCCAGGCGCTCGAGGCTGATGACCTCGGGGCGGGTCGAGCTGAGCCTGGCCGCGCGCCCGACGGTGGCTGAGAGGCGGGCATCGACATCATCCGCATCGCTGGTGACGCTGTCGCCATTCGGCCAGTCGATGCGCACCGGCGGCAGCGCCTCGCCGGCCCTCGGCGGCTCGGTGAAGGAGGCGTGTAGCGCCAGCAGGCCACCCCATTTCGTCGGCATCTTGGCGCTGCCGATCTTGCCGTTTTCGGCATCGATCAGGGCATAGCCGCGGTCGCCGAGGAGCCCGCCCCCGGTGACCAGTGATTCCTCGAGTTCCTCCGCGCCCATCGATTTGACGGCATAGCGCCGGATGGTTTTGATGGTTCCGACGGCGTTCGAATTGTCAGGCATTGGGTTGCTCCTTGTTGATTATTGGCTATTGGGAGGAAGATAGCCGAGCGGCGCCACGGCTTCCAGTTCGGCGACGATGTCGATAACGCAAGGCTTGCCGCAGGCGATGGCCTGGTCGAGCGCGCCGGCGAAGGCGCCGGGTTTTTCGACGCGGATGCCTTCGGCGCCCATGCAGCGCGCCAGCGCCGCGAAGTCGATATCCTGGAACTGCCACAATTCGCCGTGCCGGCCTTCGAGCGCGCCGCCATAGGCGTGCGAATAGACGGCGATCTCCTGGTTGAGCGAGCGGTTGTTGTTGACGATGATGACCGCCGGGATGTTCCACCGGACGGCGGTCTCGAACTCCGACAAATGATACCAGATGCCGCCGTCGCCGGTGAAGCAGACGACCGGCCGCTCAGGTACCGCCAGCTTGGCGCCGAGCGCCGCCGGCAGGCCCCAGCCGAGCGATCCGGCGGCGCGGATGAAGCTCTGGCCGGGCTGGTTTAGATCGACGAAGCCGGCCGTCCACATGCCGGCATGGCCGGTGTCGGAGACCAGGATCGCGTCGCCCGGCAGATTGTCGGTGAGCTCCTTGCAAATGCGCTCGGGCCGGATCGGCGCCGCGTCCGATTGCAGCAGCGCCGAGAATTCCTGGCGCCATTCCTGCACCAGGGTTTGCGCCCGCGCCACCCAACCGGCGCGCTTGGTCGCCGTGCCGCCATCGGCTTCCGCCACCAGGCGGGCCAGCGAGACTTTGGCATCGCCCAGGATCGACGCCTGGTTGGTGTAATGGCGGCCCAATTCCTCGGCATTGATGTCGAGCTGGACCACCGCCGTGCCGAGCGCCGGCACGCGCCATTCATAGGTCACCTGGCTGCTGGTATGGCTGCCGATGAAGAATACCAGATCCGCTTCGAGCACCGCCTTGCTGGCGCTTGCGCGGCAATAGAGCCCGGGAATGCCGACCGCCAGCGGATGGTCGCCGGGGATGACGTCCTTGGCGTTCATCGAGGTCGCCACCGGGATGGCGAGGCGCTCGGCCAGCGCCACCAGCTCGGCACCGGCACCCGACGTGCGCACGCCGCCGCCGGCGACGATAATCGGGCGCTCCGCCGCTTCCAACAGGCGCGCCACATCGGCCACCGATTGCGCTTCGGGTTCGGGCCGGAACGGCGGCACGCTGGCGAAGCGTTGTTCCGCCATCACCTCGAACTCGGCCTCCTGGACGTCGAATTCGCCCTGATGGCCGAGCAGTTGGATATGCACCGGCCCCGGCGTTCCCGTGGTGGCGGCGCGGAAGGCCTGGCGCAGCACGTCGGGCAGGCGCGTGATATCGTCGACCTCGGCGCTGAATTTGGTCACCGGCTTGAACAGCGGCACATCCTCGATCTGTTGGTAGGTATGGCGGTTGCGGGTGTGCGGATAGGCGCCGCCGGTGATGGCGATGAGCGGCGCGCAGGCGAGATGGGCGTCGCGCAGCGCCGCCGCCAGATTGGCGCCGCCGACGCATTGCGACATGCAGATGCCCGGTCGCCCCGACGCACGGGCATAGCCGTCGGCCATATAGGCCGCCGGTTTCTCGCCATGCGTCATGATGCGCTGGATCGAGGTGCGGCGCTCTATTTCGGCCAGGGTCCGGCTCAGGATAACCGGGACGAAGAAAAGCTGCGTCACCCCGTAGCTCGCGAAAGTATCGGCTAAATATTTTGCCGCGGTCATTTTGGCCATGGCGGATACTCCTGTTTTTGGTCGCGTGGCGCCGCATTCTAATACCGTCGCCGCTTCGAGACGACGGGAAAAAACGTCGCAGGAGTAATTGTCGCGCTCGACCGCCCGCGCCATTATAGCGCCCGCTGAATTCGACCGGGCGCCTTATGGGAAAATCCAAAAACCAGAGCTACGTCGTCGCCACCGATGTCGGCGGCACCTGTACCGATACCATCGTTTTCGCGCCGGGCGAGCCGCTTTATCTCGGCAAGGCGCTATCGACGCCGCCCAATTTCGCCGAAGGGGTGATGAATTCGATCCGCTCGGCCGCCGACAGCATGGGCTTCTCGTTCGCCGATCTGTTCGCCCGCACCTCGCTCTTCGTGCATGGCTCGACCGTTGTCGACAACACGCTGTTGACCCGGGGTGGCGCCCGCACCGGCCTCCTCACCACCGAGGGATTCGAGGACACGCTCCTCATCACGCGCGGCGCCTACGGCCGCTGGGGCGGGCTCAGCGAAGACGGCATCAAGCATCCGGTGGCGACCGAGCGCGCGGCGCCCCTGGTTCCGGGCGAGCGCATCCAGGGCCTGCCAGAGCGCGTCGATTACCAGGGCGCGGTGCTGCGCGCCATCGATATTGAGGCCACCGAAAAAGCGGTGCGCCATCTGGTCGAGGAGAAGGGCGCCGAGGCGCTCGCCGTGTGCTTCCTGTGGTCGTTCTTCAATGCCGAGCATGAGCAGGCCGTGCGCCAGGTGATCAAGCGCGTGGCGCCCGGCGCCTATGTCTCGCTGTCGAGCGATATCGCGCCGGTGCCGGGCGAATATGAGCGCACATCGACCACCGTGATCAACGCTTATGCCGGCAGTATCGCAGCCCTGTATCTCAACAATCTGCAGGAGCTGTTGATCGCCGAGGGTTATACGGGGCCGCTTCTGGTGATGCAGGGCTATGGCGGCTTGCTGCCGGCGGAGGAGGCCGCCGGGCGCGCCGTCGGCATGATCGAATGCGGCCCGGCGGCGGGCGTTATCGGCAGCCGCTATCTCGGCCAGTTGATGGGAGACGGCGATGTCATCGCCGCGGATATGGGCGGCACCACCTTCAAGGTCGGCGTCATTGAGGGCGGTGAGTTCGACTATGCGCGCGAACCCATGGTCGACCGCTACCACTATGTCGCACCGAAGATCGAAGTGGTCTCGATCGGCGCCGGCGGCGGCAGCATCGTCTCGCTCGATGCGCGCACCAATGTGCCGAGCGTCGGGCCGCGCAGCGCCGGCGCCAGGCCGGGGCCGATCTGCTACGGCCAGGGCGGCGAGGAGCCGACGCTCACCGATGTGATGATATTGGTCGGCTATATGGACCCGGAGAATTTCCTCGGCGGCTCGATGCGGCTCGACCTCGAGCGCACGCGCGCCATCTTCAAACAGAAGATCGCCGATCCGCTCGGCCTCGGCGTCGAGGAGGCGGCGATCGGCATCTTCCGCATCGCGGCGGCGCAGATCACCGATCTCATTCATGAGATCACGGTCGAGCGCGGCCTCGATCCGCGCGATTTCGTGCTCCACGCATTCGGCGGAAGCTGCCCGACCGTGTGCGGCATCTTCGCCGCCGAGCTCAGCGTCAAACGCGTCGTCATACCCTATACCGCCGCCGTAAATTGCGCCTTCGGCTTGGTCTCGGCCGATATCGTGCATGAATACAGCATCACCAAGACGCTCCCAGTGCCCGCCACCGCCGAAGAGGTCAACGCCATCTACGCGCCGATGCTGGCCGCGGCCACGGCGCGGCTCCGCGAGGAAGGCTTCGCCGAATCCGGCACCGCTTTCGAATGGTCGATCGATCTCCGCTATGGCCGCCAGGTGCATGAGGTAACGACGCCGGTGCGCGGCGCAACGCCGGTGGACGAAGCGTCGCTGGCCGCCCTGGTCGATGATTTCGAGGCGCTATACGAGCGCAAATACGGCAAGGGCTCGGCCTACCGCGCCGCCGGCATGGAAATGACCATGTTCCGCCTCACCGCGCGCGGCCTGATGAAGCGCCCGGAGATCGAGAAGCTGGCGCTCGGCGGAAAAGACGCCGGCGCCGCCAAAACCGGGCGGCGGCCGATCTTCGTCGACGCCGCCGGCGCCCTGGTCGAATCCGATATATACGATTTCGAGCTTCTCGCGCCCGGCAATGAAATCACCGGGCCGGCGGTGATTCACACGCCGATCACCACCATCGTCCTGCAGGACCAGCAGACCGGACTGCTCGACGAATACCGCAACATGGTCATTCATTTCGCTTGAGGAGTTACCATGGACCCGATCACATTCTCGATCATCCGCCACCGGCTTTACCGCGTTATCGACGAGGCGGTGATTACGCTCAAGCATGTCTCGGGCAGCGCCATCACCAACGAGGGCCACGATCTGATGGTCTCGCTGTACCGCGCCGACGGCTCGCTCTTAATGGGCGGCGTCGGCTTCCTGCACCATCTCACCAGCGCCGCCGAAGCCTGCAAGGCGATCATCCGGCGCTTCGAGGGGCGCATCGACGAGGGCGACGTGTTTCTCACCAACTGCCCCTATACGGCGGCGCTGCATACCTCCGACGTCTATCTCGTGGCGCCGATCCATTACGACGGCGAGCTGGTGGCGTGGAGCGCGTGCTTCGTCCATGTCTACGATATCGGCGCCATGGTGCCGGGCGGCTTCAGCCCGGATTCGCGCGATATCTTCACCGAGGGCTTTTCCTCGCCCGGCCTCAAGCTGGTGAGCGGCGGCGAGATGAACACCGACGTCATGGACACCATCCTCAACATGGTGCGCGCACCCGAGATGGTGGCGCTCGACCTGTCCTCGATGATCGCGGCCAACAATGTGGCGCGCGAGCGCATGGTCGCGCTGGTCGACAAATACGGTCCCCAACCGGTCGATCAGGCGTGCCAGATGCTCGTCGACCAGTCGGAGCAGAGCTTGCGCGAGCGCCTGCGCGAATTGCCCGACGGGCGCTGGGAATCGCGGCAATATTTCGATATCGAGGAAGAGACCTACCGCGTCCTTCTCGCCATGACGAAGAAGGGCGACAGCCTCACCTTCGATTTCTCCGGCTCCAGCGAACAGTCGAAATACGGCATCAATTGCGCCTATTGGGCCGCCTGGGGCGGCTTCTTCGCGCCGCTCTTCCCGCTGCTCTGTTACGACATCACCTGGAACGATGGCGTGCTCAGGCCGATTTCGATGATCGCGCCGGAAGGCACGATTGTGAACTGCACCCGCCCGGCGCCGATCTCGCTGGCCACCGTCGGCGCCATCCAATCGGTCAACAACGCCGCCTGCGTTTGCATCTCCAAGATGCTCTCGGCATCCGAAAAATACGCCAAGGAGGCGACGGCGGTGTGGCATGGCAGCCATTTCGCGATTTTCATGTTCGGCCAGAATCAAAAAAACCAGGAAGCCATCGGCATCATGACCGAGACCTTCGGCGGCGCCGGCGGCGGGCGCAGCTTCGCCGATGGCGTCGATGTCGGCGGCGAGATCCCCAATCCGATCGGCCGTATGGCCAATGTCGAGACCACCGAAAGCCATTTTCCGGTGCGCTACCTGTTCCGCCGCGCCACCGGCGATTCCGGCGGCCCGGGCAAATACCGCGGCGGCACCTCCCTCGAATACGCCATCCAGCAGCATGATTCGCCCGATGGCGGCATCCATTACGTGGTCTCCGGCAAGGGCACCAAATTTTCCATGAGCGATGGCCTGGGCGGCGGCTATCCCGGCGCGCCGTGCAATTTCCGTTGGGTGCACAACAACGACGCGGCGGAGGCGGGCAAAAACGTCAATCCCTTCGCCACCTCGCTGGACCAGATGACCGGCGAGCAGCAGTCGATCTCGTGGGGCGTTTTTCCGCTGATGGACCGGGACGTGCTCTATGTGCGCTCCGACGGCGGCGGCGGCTACGGCGACCCGCTGATGCGCGAGCCGGACAAGACCGCCCGCGATGTGCGCGAGGGCAGCGTCAGCAAGGGCGTCGCGCGGAGTGTCTATGGCGTCGTGCTCGACGCCGAGGGCGGCGTCGACGCGGAGGCGTCGATGCGTGCGCGAGACGCCATCCGCGCCCAGCGCCTTGGGCAGGAGGCGGCGGAATGAGCACCCGGATTTCTGCTTCGCTGGTCGTCAACGAGCAGGGCGAGATCGCCTGCATGGAATGCGGCCACGCCCTCGGGCCGGCGGGCGAGCCGTGGAAGCAAGCGGCGCGGCTCAGCCAAACGCCGTTGCAGGGGGCCGCCGGCGAGCCCTATTCGAACGCCGCCAACGTCCTTCTCCGCCGCTTTTTCTGCCCCGGCTGCGCCGCCCTCCTCGACAGCGAAACGGCGCTGGCGGAAGATCCGTTTTTGAATGACATCGTGCATGTCTAGGCGCCGCCATGCATGACATTGAAATCCGCCCGGAGATCGTCGAGCGCGTCGTCGCGCGGCGCGGGCGGCTGCATCTGTTCGACAGTTTGGCGGCGGCGCGAACGGCGCTCGTCGTGATTGACATGCAGAACACGTTCCTGCGCCCCGGCGCCCCGGTCGAGGTGCCCGAGGGGCGCGGCATCGTCGCCAATATCAATCAACTCAGCGCCCGCCTCAGGGACATCGGCGTGCCGGTGATCTGGGTGACCCACGCCAACAGCAGCTCCGGCGGCAAAAGCGACTGGCCGGGATTTTTCGATTATTTCGTCGCCGCCGAAGTGCGCCAGAAAACCATCGACGGGCTGGCGCCCGGCGGCGAAGGGCAAAAGATCTGGCCCGAGCTCGACGTCGCGCCCGAGGACGCGCAGATCTTCAAGAACCGCTATAGCGCGCTGATCGCCGGCTCGTCCTCGCTCGAAAGCCTGTTGCGCCAGCGCGGCATCGACACGATCCTCATCGCCGGCACCAAGACCAATGTGTGCTGCGAATCGACGGCGCGCGACGCCATGATGCTCGATTTCAACGTCGTGATGCTCTCCGATTGCTGCGCCGCGCTGTCGGACGAGGAGCACCGCGCGACGCTGGAAACCATGATCCAGCAATTCGCCGACGTGATGACGGCCGACGAAGCGCTGGCGGCGCTGGCGAAATAATCGCGCGACGGAGGAGCAAAAAATTTCCAACTGGCCCACAAACGAAGTTTGCGATCTGCTCGGTATCGAGCATCCGATCGTCCAGGCGCCGATGGCCAGTGCCGCGACGCCGGCGCTGGCCGCCGCGGTGAGCAATGCCGGCGGGCTCGGCTCGCTGGGCTCGGCGACGCTATCGCCGGAGCAGTTCGGCGAGCAGGTGGGCGCGTTCCGGGCCGAGAGCAACCGGCCCTTCAACGCCAATTTTTTCGTGCATGCGGAACCGGCCCGCGACGCCGAAGCCGAAGCGGCGATGCGCGAACGCCTGGCGCCCTATTACGCGGAATTGGCGCTCGGCGAGGCGCCGGCGGCGCGCTCGATTTTTCCGATATTCGGCGAAGAGATGCTGGCGGCGGTGACGGCGCTGAGGCCGCCCGTCGTCAGCTTTCATTTTGGTTTGCCTGAGCGCGGCGTGATCGACGCACTCAAACAAACGGGTGCCGTCATTCTCGGCTCGGCGACGACGGTGCGCGAGGCCGTGGCCCTGCAGGCGGGCGGCGCCGATGCCGTCATCGCGCAAGGCCATGAGGCCGGCGGGCACCGCGGAACTTTCCTCGGCGATGTCGAATCCGGCAGCGTCGGCACCTTCGCGCTGGTGCCGCAAGTGGTCGACGCGGTGGGCCTGCCGGTGATCGCCGCCGGCGCCGTCGCCGATGGCCGCGGCATCGCGGCGGCGTTCGCGCTCGGCGCCGGCGGGGCGCAGATCGGCACCGCCTTTCTCGCCTGTCCGGAAACTGAAGTGCATCCCGTGCACCGCGAGTTGTTGCTGCAAGCGCGCGGCGAATCCACCCAGGTGACGCGCACGATCTCCGGCCGCCCGGCGCGGGCGATCGCCAACCGCTATGTCGCCGAGATGAGCGAGAGCGGCGCCGAGCCGTTGGCCTTCCCCCTGCAATACAGCCTGATGGGCCCGCTCAATGCGGCCAGCCGCCAGCGCGATTCGAGCGATCTGATGGTGATGTGGGCCGGGCAGGGCGCCGCGCTGTCGCGGCCCCTGCCGGCCGGCGAGCTACTGACCAAACTCGCCAACGAAGCCCAGGCGGTCATCGCCGCAATGTGACGCCGGCGCCTTACTGCAAATAGCTGCCACCGTTGACGTTGAGGGTGGTGCCGACGCAAAAGGCGGCATCGTCGGAGGCCAGGTAAAGCGCGGCGGCGGCGATTTCGCGCGCCTCGCCGAGCCGCCCGATCGGCATCATGTCGTTGACCAGCTTGGCGATCACCTCTTCGTCGATGCCGGCCAGCATGGCGGTATCGGTCGGGCCCGGCGACAGCGTGTTGACGCATATGCCGTCACCGATGGCCTCGAGCGCCAGGCATTTGCCGAAGGCGATCACGGCCGCCTTGGAAGCGGCGTAATGGCTGAGGCCGGGATTGCCGCGATGCGCCACTTCGGAAGCGAAATTGACGATGCGGCCCCATTTATTGCGCCGCATGCCCGGCAGGACGGCGCGGCAGCACAAGAAGGTGCCGCGCAGATTGATGTGCAGCATCCGGTCCCACTCCGCGACCGCCATTTCCTCGACCGTTGCGGCGCCGGCGATGGCGGCGCTGTTAACCAGAATATCGATGCCGCCGAGCGCCTCGCCGGCAGCGGCGAAGGCGGCCTCGACCGAGGCTTCTTCGCCGACATCGATGGCGGCGCTAAAGTGGCCCGTGGCCGGGCCCCTCAGGGCCGCGGCGGTTTTCTCGGCACCCTCCCGGTCGAGATCGAGCACGGCCAGCGTCGCACCCTCCTCGGCGAAGCGCTGCGCGATGGCGCCGCCGATGCCGCCGGCGCCGCCGGTGATCGCCGCTGTTTTACCCGCAAGAATTGCCATGTTTTCCGTCCCATTCCGATGTGAAGCGCTGCTCTCAGGCTATTGCCCGCGCGCGGGCTCAGGCTATTGCCCCTGCGGGGCCATGAAAAGAGGCGATTGGCGGCGCATAGACGCTATCCAATGTTATCGGGTTGGTGGTATAACAGGTACACCATGGACAGGGACACGATCACGCGGCGGCGGCTGTCGGATGAGGTGGTGGATCGCCTCGAGGGCCTGATTCATTCCGGCGAATTCGGGCTCGGCGAAAAATTGCCTTCGGAGCGCGACCTGATGGAGCGCTTCGGCGTCGGCCGCCCGTCGGTGCGCGAGGCGCTGTTTTCGCTGCAAAAAATGGGCCTTGTCGCGATCACCAGCGGCGAGCGCGCGCGCGTCACCAAGCCGACGCCGGAAACCGTCCTCAACGGGCTCACCGGGACCGTGCGCCACATGCTGGCCGATGCCCAGGGCGTGCGCCAGTTGCAGGAGGCGCGGCTGTTTTTCGAGGCCGGCCTGGCGCGCCACGCGGCGCTGCATGCGGCGGACGAGGATATCGCCAGGCTGCAACAGGCGCTCGGCGAGAACCGCCGGGCGCTGGGCGATTTGGAAGCCTTCGAACGCACCGACGTGACCTTTCACTACGTACTCGCCGAAATTCCGCGAAATCCGGTCTTCGTCGCCATCCATGAAGCGGTGGTCGGCTGGTTGACCGAACAGCGCCACACCTCGTTGCGCAACAAAGGCGCGGCGCAGAACGGCTATGACTGGCATGCCAGGATTTTCCGCGCCGTCGCCGATCATGATGTCGATGAGGCGGAGCGCGCCATGCGTGGGCATTTAGGCGAAGTGTCGCAATATTATTGGCGCGCCAAGGGGAGTGTCGAAGAAAGCTAGCGGCGGCGGCCAACGATAAAACCATAAAAAAGGGAGACAAAGGGTGGCTCAGAATAGTTTGAAGGAGATGGCGCAAACGCGCCGCGCCAAGTTCGGCACCTTTTTGATCGAGTTCAACACGCCCGGTATCGGCCAGATCATGAAGGTGGCGGGCTGCGAATATGTCCTCCTCGACATGGAGCATAGCGGCTTCGGCTTCGACACCCTCAAGTCGATGCTGCGCTACATGCAGGCGGCCGAACTGGCGACCATCGTGCGCGTGCCGTCGCGCAATTATCACCATATCGCGCGCGCCCTCGATATGGGCGCCGAGGGCCTGATGCTGCCCATGGTGGGCTCCGCCGAGGAGGCGCGGGAAATCGCCGCGCACGCCAAATATCCCGGACAAGGCCATCGCGGCGTGGCGCTACAGGTTGCGCATGACCGCTACAAACCGGGGCCGGTGCTGAAAAAACTGCGCGATGCCAATCGGCGCACCACCATCTTCGCCCAGATCGAAACGCCCGAGGGGGTGGCGGACGCCGAGAGTATCGCCGCCGTCAAGGGCATCGATTGTCTGTGGATCGGCCATTTCGATCTCAGCGCCTCGATGGGCATTCCGGGCCAGTTCGATCATCCCGATTTTGTCGCCGCCGTGGCGCATGTCGGGCGCGCCTGTCGCAAGCACAAGAAATCCTTCGGCCGCCTGGTGCCGGACGTCGCCACCGGCGTCGCGCTCTACCGCGAGGGCTTCGATTTCATCTGCTATTCGGGCGATGTGTGGATCTTCCAGACCGCGCTCAAGGACGGCATCGATCAGTTGCGCGCCAAATGCAAGGGCGGGCGCGCCAAGCGGCGCTAGGGAGCTCTGATCATGGCGCGGGACGATAAAGAGATGGATGTCGTGACGATGAATATCATCGAATCGACTCTGCTCTCGATTTGCCGGGAGATGGGCATCACGCTCATGAAAACCTCCTATTCGACGATTTTCAACGAATCGCTCGACTTCACCTGCGCCATCGCCGACACCGAGGGCGAGATGATCGCCGTCGCCGATTACTGCCCGGCGCAGATCGGCGGCATGCCGCTCTTGATCAAATCCTGCGTGCGCGAGATGGCCGGAGACGATATCGAGGAAGGCGATGTGATCATGCATAACGACCCCTATCGGGGCGGCTTGCACACGCCGGAACACACCTTCTTCACGCCGATATTCGTCGCTGGCGAGTTTCACGGCTACGCGGTTTCGATCGGCCATGTGGCGGAGACCGGCGGCATGGTGCCGGGCGGTTTTTGCAGCGAAGCGACGGAGATTTTCCATGAGGGCCTGCGCGTGCCGCCGGTGCGCATCAAACGGCGCGGCGAGGATGTCGAGGAGGTGTGGAAGCTGGCGCTCGCCAATGTGCGCACGCCGCGCCACAATTACGGCGATTACCGGGCGCTGATCAGCGCCTGCGAATTGGGTGCCAGGCGGGTCGGCGATCTGGTGCGGAAATACGGCGCCCGCACCTTCCGCACCAATTGCAGCGACCTGATGGACTATTCCGAGGCCCGCATGCGGGCCGAGCTGGCGGCGCTCAAGGACGGTGTATATTCCTTCGACGATTATATGGAGGACGACGGCATCAGCGACCGTCCCTACCGGATTTCCGTCGACGTCTTCATCCAGGGCGACGAGGTCGTCGTCGATTTCGGACGCAGCGACCAACAGGCGCAAGGCACCATCAACGCCACGCTCGGCGTCACCTGGTCGGCCAGCTTCAACGCGCTCTTACATTTGACCGACCCCACCATTCCGCGCAACTCCGGTTGCTTCCGCCCGATTCAGGTGCTCGCCCGGCCGGGCACGCTGGTCAATGTCGATTATCCGGCGCCCGAAGTCGGCGGCAACACGGAGACCCATCCGCGCATCGCCTATGCGGTGATCGGGGCGCTTGCGGCGTGCGCGCCGGAGCGCGCCTTCGCCACCGACGCCGCCACCCATTGCAATTTTCTGTTCGGCGGGCAGGACCCGCGCAACGACGAATATTACGTGTGCTACGATTTTCTCTGCGCCGGCTGGGGCGGGCGCCATTTCGCCGACGGCCATGACACGGTGAATTGCATCAACGGCAATTGCCGCACCATACCGGTCGAGGTGTTTGAGACGCGCTATCCCTGGCTCATAGAGAGCCTGTGTCTGGCGGAGGATTCGGGCGGCCCGGGAAAGTATCGCGGCGGGCTGGGCTGCACCAAGACGCTGCGCTGCATCGAAGGCGAAATCACCATCAGCCATATGGGCGATCGCCACAAGATGCGCCCGTGGGGCCTGTTGGGCGGCGGCGAGGCCAGCAATGCCTCGCTGTTGATCTGCCAGACCGAGGCCGAGGAATGGCAGGACGTATGTCAGCTCTACGGCAAGGTCTCGCCGAGCAAGTTCGGCAATGTCACTTTGCGCCAGGGCGACCGTATCCGGCTTTCGACATGCGGCGGCGGCGGCTATGGCGACGTGGCGGAGCGGCCGCGCGAAATGATCGCCGAGGATGTGCGCGAGGGGTATGTCTCGGCCGCTGCGGCGGCGGCGCGCTACGGCTATAGCCCGGAGGGCGTTTGAATAAGGAGAATTACGAGGTCATACTTCAAAATAGAACAACAAGACGGCAAGAAATCCCCGGCGGCCATTGCCGGCGGGTATTCAGGGGAATGAGGGGTCTCGGTCCGGCATTCCCCGCCGCGCGACAGGCGCGGTCTTTGAGAGAGGCGCGGTGCGGAAGCGCCGCGCACACAACAGGGGAGTTGAACATGAAGTTGAAAGACAAACTCAAAACGGTGCTTCCGGCTGCGGCAAGAGCACTTTGTTGCGCATGATCGCCGGCCTCGAAGAAATCAACGACGGCAGCGTCGCCATCGACGACAAGGAGGTGAACGATGTGCGGCCCAAGGATCGCGACGTCGCCATGGTGTTTCAGAATTATGCGCTCTATCCGCATATGAGCGTGTTCGAGAACATCGCTTTCGGCTTGCGCATGCGCAAGACGCCCAATGCCGAAGTGCGCGAACGGGTGTCGCGGGCCGCCGAAATGCTGGGCATTCCGGAACTGATGGAACGCATGCCGCGCCAGCTTTCCGGCGGCCAGCGCCAGCGCGTGGCGATGGGGCGCGCCCTGGTGCGCAACGCCAAGCTTTATCTGTTCGACGAGCCCTTAAGCAATCTCGACGCCCAGCTGCGCGATGAAATGCGCACCGAAATCAAGCGCCTGCATCAGGATTTGCAGTCGACCATGATCTACGTCACGCATGACCAGGTCGAAGCGATGACGCTGGCTGACCGCATCATCCTGTTGCGCGACGGCGTGATCGAGCAGCAAGGCTCGCCGCTCGAGCTCTATGAAAGGCCGGTCAACAAATTCGTCGCCGGATTTCTCGGCTCTCCGGCGATGAATTTCATTCCCGCCACCATCGAGGCGAACGGCGATGCGCCCTGTTTCCGCCTGGCCGGAGATCTGCGCCTTGCCCTGCCTGCCGCCCGCGCCGGCGATTTCAATGCCCGGGCGGCGCGCCAGGTGCTGCTCGGCATTCGCCCCGAACATATGCACCGCCAGCGCGAGGGCGCGCCGCAGGCCGGTTTCGAGGCCTTGCCCGTGGGCATCGAGATCGTCGAGCCGATGGGCGCCAACACCCTGATCAATTTCCATATCGGCAAGACATCCGTACTGGCGCGCCTCGACGCCTATGCCGACGAACAGCCCGGCGAGGAATTGACGCTGCTGATCGATATGAACCGCGCCGTGGTGGTCGACCCCGACAGTGAAGCGGTGATCTGACGGATACCACCGGGCGCCCGCCGCATGACAGCTTCATCCGATCTCGCCAAGCTGCTCAACCCCGGCTCCGTGGCGATCATCGGCGCCACGCCCGACCTCGGCCGGGTCGGCGGGCGGCCGATCGCCTATCTCAAGCGCTACGGCTTCAAGGGCGAGATATTTCCGGTCAACCCCAAGCATCGATCGATCGACGGTCTTACCTGCTACGCCGCCATCGAGGCGCTGCCGCTGGTGCCGGACATGGCGATCGTGGCGGTGCCGGCGCCCGCCGTCTGCTCCGTCGTCGCGGCATGTCAGGCGTTTGGCGTCGGCGCCTTCACCGTCTATAGCAGCGGTTTCGCCGAAAGCGGAAAAGACGGCGCCGTGCTCGAGCGCACCTTGCGCGCTCTGGTCAAGCGTGGCGGCAGCATTCTGTGCGGCCCGAATTCGCAAGGCATCGCCAATTTTCTCGACCGCGCCGTCGCCTATTTCACCTCCGAACTGGGGCGCCGGGATATCGCGCCGGGCGGAATCGGCTTCGTCAGCCATAGCGGTGTCTTCGGCGGCATCATGGCGAACGAGTGCATCGAGCGCGGGCTCGGGCTCGGCTATCTGGTCAGCACCGGCAACGAGGCCGGCATCGATTTCGCCGACGCCGCGGCCTATATGGCGCGCGACGAGCGCATCGGCGTCGTGGCGGGCTATTTGGAAGGTGTGCGCGATGCCGGCAAACTTCGTCAAGCGGCTGAGATCGCGCGCCAATTGGACAAGCCCTTCATCATCCTCAAGGCCGGGCGCAGCGCCGCCAGCGCCGCCGCCGCCGCCTCGCACACCGGCGCTCTGGCCGGCGCCTATGACTGTCACCGCGCGGCGTTCCGGCAATGGGGAATCCTCGAGGCCGACAACAGCGACGAATTGTTCGATATCGTCGAGGCCTTCGCGCTGACGCAAAAGCGCCTGGCCGGCACGGGCATCGGCATATTGACCAATTCCGGCGGCATCGGCGTGCTCTGCGCCGACCAGTTGAGCGCCAACGGGCTCGAAGTTCCGGCCTTTGAGAGCGCCACCGAAACGGCCCTCGCCGCCGACATGCCGCCCTTCGTCGCGCCGCGCAATCCGGTCGATATCGCGCTCCAGGCGCTCGACGACCCCGATTGCGTCACCCGCCACGGCGCAAGAATTGCCGCCGACGGCAATATCGACGCGCTGCTCTGCTTCCCCGGCGTCATTCGCCGCCATGTCGGTGAAATCGCCGACGCCATCGCCGGCGTCGCCGCGCATAGCGGCAAACCCGTCATCGCCGGTTGGCTCGGCGGCGAGGGTGAGGGGCCTCGCCGCCTGCGTGCGGCGGGCGTACCCGCCTATCCGGAGCCGGCGCGCGCCGCGCGGGTTCTCGGTGCGATGCATCGATATGCTGCCTTCGTCGCGCCCGGCAAGGCGGCGGCGCTGCCCGACATGGCGTCGTCGCGGAAGATACTCGCGGCGGCGGCGCCCGGCGCCCTGAGCGAGTCCGCAAGCCGCGAGCTATTGCGCTCCGCCGGGATTGCAATGGCCAAGGGCCGCCTGGCGTCCGACGTCGATGGAGCGGCGGCCATCGCCGCCGAGATCGGCTATCCGGTGGCGCTCAAAATCGACAGCGCCGATATACCGCACAAGAGCGAGGCCGGCGGTGTCGCCCTCGACCTCGGCTCGGAAGCGGCGCTGCGCCGGGCATATGGCGAAGTCCTGGCCAACGCGGCGGCGCGCGCGCCGGGCGCCGCGATCGCCGGGGTCGGCGTCTATGAGATGGTCTTTGATGCCACCGAGATGATCGTCGGGATGCGCCGCGATGCGATATTCGGCCCGGTTCTGTTGCTCGGCATCGGCGGCCTTTACGCCGAAATTCTCGCTGATAAAGTGCTGCGCGTGGCGCCGCTGGGTGAGGGCGAAGCGGCGGCGATGGCGCGCGAATTAAAGGGCTTTGCCATTCTCGACGGCGCGCGCGGCCGCCCCATTGCCGACATCGCCGCCCTCGCCGATATCCTCGAGCGCCTCGCCGCGCTGGCGGCGGCGTTTCCCGAAATCGAGGAAATCGACATCAACCCGCTGATGCTGCTGCCGCGCGGGCAGGGCGCCGTGGCCGCCGACGCGCTGGTGATCCTGAGCAGGCGGCCCGCGTAAGGGCTCAGTCCTTGCTGGCGAAAAATTCCGCCATCACCCTTTGCGGCTCGCCGCTGGCAAAGGCTTCGCCTTGCAGGCGCGTGGCCGTTTCGAACAGGGCGTCGAAGGCGGCTTGACTGTCCTCGCGAAAGCGCTGCTTGGTCAGGCGCATGGCGGTGGGCGGTTTTTGTGCCAATTGTTCGGCGACCTCGACCGCCTTGGCGCGGACATCGCCGGCCGCGACGAGATAGTTGAACAGGCCGAGGCGGAAGCACTCGTCGCCACCCATGAGGCGCCCGCTGAGGGTAAGCTCGACGGTGCGCGCATGGCCGAGGAAAGGCGCCATGATATGCGCCCCCAACAGGCTGGCGAGGCCAAGATTGATTTCCGTCTGGCCCATCCGTGCGCCGCTATGTCCGACGCGTAAGTCGGCGAGCAGGGCGAGCTGGTAGCCGGCCCCGGCGGCAACCCCGTTGACCGCCGCGACTGAGGGTTTGTCGAGCCCGCGCACCGCCTCGTAGAGCCGCTTCATGCGAACCATCCAATCGGCGGAGCTATCCGTGTCAAGGCGTCTGACGGTGTTCAAATCCATGCCGGCGCAAAAGGCGCGCTCGCCGCTGCCGCTCAGCACCACGGCGCGGCAATCGCTGTCGCGATTGAGCATGTCGAGCGCTTCCTCGGCTTCGTCGATCAACTCGTAATTCACCGCATGGCGCACCTCGGGTCGGTCGAGCAACAGCAGCGCGGTGGCGCCGAGGCGCTCGATTTTCAGTGTTTTGGGCATGTCCGGGCCTTTGGGTTGATGTCGTTCGGGGTCGGATTATGGCGGGATAGTTTGCCCGATTCCAGTGGATAACCGGCTCCGGAATTCGGAATAAATATGAGCGCCGCCTTGTAAGTTTCTGATTTCATGTCCATAAAAAATTCAAACAAGTTATTAATGTTTACTTAATTGACTATCGTTATTTTTCAATAACTTAGCCTTTTTATTTTGCCGTTTTTGTTGGATTTTTAGCGTAAAGTTGGACGGTTTTCTCGCATAGTTGGATGGTCTATCTCCTGCCTCCGGCGCCGTTGATCATGGTCTTGATCTTCGAGCCGATCGACGAGCCGAGAATATGGTTGAACGCCGCATAGGTGAGCGGCGCGACAAAGCCGAGGATGCCATAGGTGATCTCGCGATTCTCGGGCGGCCCGTTCAAGATCTGATGTATTACATACATCAGCGCCGCCAGCGAGATCACAGCCAGGAATGCCGGCACGAATGCCATGCCGCGCATCTGCTTGGATTGTTCCAGGTTGGCGGCGCGCGCCTCGGCCATCGACTTCGCCTCGCGCGCCTCGGCCTGGGCGCGCAAAACCTCGAGCCGCTCCTGGGCGCGGATGAGTTTTTCGGGATCGGCGCGCAGAGCTGAGATTACGGTGTTGGCGTCAGTCAACTCCCCGCCGCCCAACACATCGCTCAACACCGCCGAAATTTGGTTTTTCAGATCGCCTTCCTTTTTATCGTCGGCGGCGATGATATCGATTAGATGCGGCGCGATCGCCGCGATGATTGCGGGTAACATTCATTCCTCCATTACGGCGCGCCAGGCCTCGACATAAAGGTCATCGCTCAGGATCCTTCTATTGCCGCCGTCACGTCCGGGCCGCGTGACGGCGCGCCGGCGCCAGG
>CAJXFT010000055.1 GCA_913053235.1 uncultured Alphaproteobacteria bacterium | reverse complement strand
GATGAAGGTGATGAGAACGGGCAGGTTTCCGTAATCAGGCGAAGCTGGCGCTCGCTGTCGCGCGCCACTTTTTCGGCGACGGCCTGCTCGCTCATGCGGCGCTCCAATTCCCGATTTGCGTCGCGCAATTCCGCCGTGCGCTCGACAACCAGTGCGTCGGCGGCCTCGCGTGCTTCCGCCACGCGATGAAACAGCGCCGTATTTTCAAACCGCAGCCGCACCGAATTAAACATCGACAAATAAACATTGCGCGCGAAATACATCAGCATTATGGCAAACAGAAGGACCATGGCGCCCATGATGATATGAGGCTGCTCGCCGACGGCGAAAAATGCGCCGGCGGTCATCACGGTCGCGGGCAGGCAAAATCCGTAAAAAACCGGCAGGCAGAAAGTAAGCCCCGCCATGGCGCCGGCGCTCATACCGGCAATGACGAAGGCCATGAAAACCTGATGGATGATCGATTCCGATTCGAGAATGATAAATATCGCCCCCGATCCCCAGACCACCCCGCCGACGGTAATGATGGCCGCCGCCGCATGTCTCAGTTTTGCCGCTTCTTCATCCGTCACTTCTTTCTCGCCGCGGCGCAGCGAAAAAACGAACATGCGCAGAGCCGAAAAACAGACCAGAAACCCGCACCATGCGACGAGCGGAACATGGGGCACCGAACTCCAAACGACGCCGCCAACAAGGATGGCGTTGAGCGCGCTTACGGCTATCGCCGCGTAAATCTGTTTGTTGAAAGTGCGGTAAAGCTCCGCGTTGCAGCGCGCCGCCAGGCCGAGGCTCGCCTGTTTGGCATCGGGGAAACTGCCGTCTCCATGCAGCGAATCTTGATTTGCAGCGTTCATCTCCGTCCGTCCCGACCAGGCTTTTCTCCGCGGATGATGTTAAGTCAGCTTAGCCGATTTCCTATGGTGAAATTAACTTGGTTGGCATGACGCCGACATGGCAATCGGGAGAGGAGCTAAGCTGTTGAATAATTTCGCTGAATTTTACGAATTTGAATACAGTCCGAGGGCGCGCCACGCCAATTTCGAGATATTTATCGAGCGTTGGCGGCGTGAAAGCGAAGAAGCGCGCCGGGTTTTGCCATGCCGGCTTGACCAGCAATATAGATCGGAGCTTAAGCCGTTCTCCTACTGCCATCCGACGCGGTCGGCGATACGAACCGCTTCGGCGTTATGTTTTCCGAGCAACGACAAGTCCAAATCATCGGCCTTGAACTTGCCCCAGGAAGCGACCAGCGGGGCCACGGCGAGGCTTTCGCGAATGGGATATTCGAACACCGATTCGGCGTATATTTCCTGCGCCTCGTCGCCGGCCAGGAACTCGATCAATTTCATAGCGTTGGCCAGATTCTTGGCGCTTGCCGTGACGGCGGCGCCGCTCACATTGACATGCGTGCCGGTGCCGTCCTGGTTGGGCCAGGCGATGGCGACTGCCGCCGCGGCAGCCTGGTCGCGCTCATTCTTCGAATTCGCCAGACGCGCCAGATAATAGGTGTTGGCCAAAGCTATATCGCACTCGCCGGAAGCCACGGCGCGGATTTGATCGCGGTCCCCGCCGGCCGGCTTGCGGGCGAAATTGGCGACCACGGATTTGGCCCAGCCTTGCGCCGCTTCGACGCCGTGATGGGCGATCAAGGACGCGATATGCGATTGATTGTAGATGCTGTTGGAGGAGCGGACGCAGATTCGGCCACGCCATTTTTCATCCGCCAAGCCCTGATAATCGCTCAGCTCGTGCGCGGCCACACGATCCAGCGCGTAAATAATAGGACGCGCCCTAAGCGACAGCGCATACCAATAACCGTTCGGCTCGCGGTATTGGGGCGGAATGAGACCATCCAATAATTCGGAATGCACAGCCTGTAGCACACCCGCCTCGAGGGCGCGGTGCAGCCGCCCGGCATCCGCCGTCAGCAGCAAATCGGCCGGGCTGTTCCTGCCCTCGCTCTTCAAACGCTGCAAAAGGACATCCGCCTTGCCGCTCACCAGCCTGACCTCGATTCCCGTCACCTCGGTGAACCTGTCCAACAGCGGGCGTATCAACACCTCCTGGCGGTACGAATAAATATTTACGACATTCCGGTCGGCCGCCGAGAGCGGCGGGCTCGTGCAGACCAGCAGCGCGGCCAAGGCGGCGAAGGCAGCGGCAAACCACGCTCCGGACGGCCGGCCCGCGCCATCGGAGCGCTCGCCGCGTCCCCGGAATCGTTTGAATTTCAACATTATCGAGTTCTTCATTTGCTGACCTTCGCTTCCGTTCGTTGCCTTTTCACCGCCGGCACCGTGCCGCCTGGTCACTCTTCATTTAGTCCGTACTAATTCTATGGTCAAGAGCAAATGAGAATTATTCTCAATTTGTCGACATGTCAACCTCGCGCATATGATGGCGGTGATTTGATTGAATCCATTCGACCGGGCTCTACCGGGCCCGCGGGGATTCTCGGATTAATCGGTTCGCGCGACCTGGTTGCGCAATTCACCGATCATCTCGATGCGGCACGAGACTTGATCGCCGGCTCGCAAATACCCGCCGCACGGTTCTTGCCGGCACTATTCGCGGCGGGCGGCCCTCCTGCTCACCTGGCTGCGCCCGCTTTCATTTCGCCCTTGCGCCATGCGCGTATGTATTTTTTGCAATGTTCGTCCTTGCCGAGCAGCATGTCTTCGGCCAGACGGTAGCCGAGGGACTCGCGGTCCATGGCGAAGATTTCGCTCGGCGAGGACAATACCGGATCGATGATGCCGCCATCGGCGCCGGCGGCCACCGCCAGGATGACGAATGTATCATTGACGATGCGCCGCCCCGGTATGCCGAACGACACATTGCTCATGCCGCCGGTAAGATGAATTTCAGACCCGTATTTGGCGCGCAGCTCGCGGATGGCATCGAGGCAATGCAGGCCGAAATCCTTATCGACGGAAATCGGAAATACCAGCGGATCGACATGGATATCGCCGAGTTGAAGGCCCTTTTCCAGCGCCGCGTCGATCATGCGCGACGCGTTGGCAACGCGCTCCGCCGTGCCCGACGGCATGCCCTTCTCGCCGGCCGCCGTCACCACCACTTCGGCGTTATGGGCGAGCGCCAAATCAAGCGCGTCGGGGCGTTCGAGAGAAGCGGAATTGAGCATCGGGCGGGCATTCACACTCTGATAGGCCTCGAGCCCGGCGCGGATCACCTCGACATCGGATGAATCCACCGAGACGGGCAGTTCGCTCATATTCTGAACGGCGCCGACCAGCCATTGCATGGCTGCCTTTTGCTCGTCCGTTTTGAGCGAAAATTCATCGACATTGATATCGAGAAATGTCGCCCCCGCGCGCTCCTGGTGATGCGCCAGCGCGCGCAAATAATCGAGACCGTTCTCGGCTTCGGCGCCGGCGCCCCGCATCGCGGCGGCGAGGGCGATTTTCACATGCTTGACCCGGCCCTCGTCGTAATCCTGAGTGCTTTTGTAGGAATCCGGAATCGGCAATTGGCGCGCCGACCCGTCCGCCGCCTGGTACAGGATCACTTCCGCGCCATCCTCGCCGGCGATGCGCTTTCCCTTGCGCAGCAGCACCCGCGTGGTGTGGATATTCTCGCCGATGGCGATGTAATTTCCGGGATGGCTCGAGATCAAATCCATGTTGGTTTCCTTGTTCTTATTGATTTCTCCGCCGGGTCGCGTCCCGGCGTATTTTCGTGACTTTTTTCTTGGCTCTCTCATGCGCCAGCGGCTGCGATTCCCAGGCGCTACGATAATCGAAGTCTCCGTCGTGGCCGCAAGGGTGTCTGGCATCCTCCGCCGCCGGTGGATTCTGGTTGCGGCAGCGGAATTCCGCCGTGCAGTGATCGAAGCGGTCGCGGTATGGACAACGGGTGCGCGACAGGCTTTCCGCATGGGCAACCATCTCCGAAAAAATATCCGAGATACGCGCCATGCGCTTATCAATCTCCTTGCGGTCGACCTTCGACATGCGGCTCGGCCCCCCGATCAGACCTTTTCCCCGGCCAGTTTCTTGGCCAGGCTGACGCAGGACAGCGCGTCCTTGCCGTAGCCGTCGGCGCCCATATCGTCGGCGAATTCCTGGGTGACGGGGGCGCCGCCGACCATGATCATCACATCGTCACGCACATCGGCGTCGATCAGGGCTTCGATGGTCTTGGCCATATTGGGCATGGTCGTCGTCAACAGCGCCGACATGCCGAGAATGCCGGCCCGATGTTCCTCGATGGCGTCGATAAACTCATCCTCCGAGGTATCGACGCCCAAATCCACCACCTCGAAGCCCGAGCCGCGCAACATCATGATGCAGAGATTCTTGCCGATATCGTGCAAATCCCCCTTGACCGTCCCCATCAGCACCTTGGCCACCGGTTCGACGCCGGAATCGGAAAGGATAGGCTCGATATAATTCATGCCGGCCTTCATGGCGCGCGCGCAGGCGAGAACCTCGGGCACGAAAATCAATGCCTCGCGAAACTTGATACCGACGATTCCCATGCCGGCGATCAAGCCGTCATCCATGATCTCCAGCGCATCGATGCCTTCTTCGAGCGCCTGCTTGGTAAGTTGGTCGACGTCACCGTCCTCGCCTTCGATTAGCGCCGCGGCGATATCCTGCATGGCCGGCCGGATGCGGGCGAACAATTCGATGTTGCGCGCGATCTCCTCCGGCCGCTCGAGAAATTCCTTGATCTCCTGGCGGATGAATTCGTTTGCGATATCGGAAAGCTCAGCCATCGTCTTTTTGTCCGTCCGTATTGAAACTCTTGCGCCGGCTCGCCCGGCTCAATGGGCGTGGCCCTGTTGGCCATGCCAGTCGCGCACGGCCTTGGGTATCTCCGTCAGATTTTCGATCCGCGTCTGTAGCGGGATGGCGCATTCCGGCCCGATCAGCGGCACGCCGGCCTCGAGATTGGCGAACACTTCGGCGCGCACATCCTCCGGGTTCTTGGCGAACAGGGTTTCGGGATTGTTGATGTTGCCGACCAGGGAAATGCGGTCGGAAACGATCTCCATGGATTCGGAAGGGGCGTTCTTGGAATCGAAATGAAAGGCGGCCATGCCGGTCTCGGCGATGTAATCCATGCGGTCCACCGTGCGCCCGCAGATATGCAGGATCAGCGGCACCGGTATGGTATCGACGAACTCGGCGTGCAGATCCATGAGAAAGCGTTTGTAATATTCGCCGCTTACCAGATCGCCGGTGGCATGGTCGGGCACCGTCAGCGCATCCACCCCGGCGTCGATTTGCGCCACGCCGAACTGCACCGTGGCTTCTTTCATGCGCTCCAGGCAGGCCATCGTCTTGCCCGGATCGTCGAGCGACATCAGCAGGAACGGCTCGACGCCGAAACAATGATAGCCGAGGGTCCACGGCCCCATGGTCTTGCCGATGATCGCCACCTCATCGCCCAATTCCTTGCGCAACAGGCGAATGGCGTCGAGCACGCAAACCATATCGGGGTGGCTGAGAAAATCGTTGGGAATGCGGATATCGTCGAGATCTTTCCAGATCGGCTGGCTCATGCGCACGGTCGGCCAGTTGTCCTTCTGCTCCCACTGCATGTTGCAGCCCAGCGCGGAGGATTCCTGAACGATCGAGAAAACCGGCATGACGCTGTCAAAGCCGAGCTCGGTGTAGCTCGTCGCCGCCAGGCGCGCCATGGCGCGCGCGTCGCGGTTGGCGCCGGGAAACGGCGCATCGGCCAAATCCATCAATTCAACGGTGGCGACGGAGGTCGGATTGCATACCGGAGTGCGGTCGACCGGCTCGCGGCGCAGCGCCGCCAATACGCGCTGACGGCTGGTCATTTCTTTTACGGGCGGTGATTGAGTTGCCATGAAATCCTCGTCAGACATTGTCGGCGCCGGGCGCCGCGAGCACACCTTGTGCCGCCGCCGCATCCTCCTCGCGGATCACCGCGCGGACGTTGAGGGCACGCACGAGCAGCAGGCCGACCAGCGCGTCATGGGCGCCGCCGCAGGCAAAGGCGGCTTCGTTGTCAGCGCCCGTTTCCGCCATTTCGCCCAATTTGCGCAACCCCCCGGCGATAGCCTTGAGGCGCCGCCCGGCGCCTTCGACCTCGCTCTCGGCCGCGACGCCATAGACGCCCCCGCCCAGCGACACCGCCGATATGCCGCACCCAATTTTCTTGTCGTGAATGGCCAGCGGGCGCGGCTCGGGCAGAACATCCCCGGCCAGTTTGCCGGCCTCGATGAAGAGCCGTTTGCAGGCGGCGCGGTGCGCATCGCCGCAGGCGAAACGCAACCGTCCACCCGGCGCCTCCGCCATCTCGCCCAAAATCCGCATGGCCCGCATGACGAACTCGATGCGCTCACCCACGCCATCCGTGCGCGCGTAGCTGTGCACCAGATATTCCGGCACGCCTTCAGCCGAGGGCCGTTCGTAAAGCCCCAGGCTGATGTCATGGAAATGCCTGTCCATCGACACCAGTTCGATACGGTTGCCGAGTTGGGCAATATCCGCCATTCGCATCGGTTTCCTGAATTGAGAAATTCAGGCCCTAATTATCACCTCAGCCCCTGTCGCGCACCGGATAATTCCTTAATTTCCACTCCGGCAGTTGAGTAACAGCACCCTCTTCGGGCATCATCCGCCAAACAAACGAGGGAGGGGCCGATGGACGGCACGATGATGGATTTTCCGCTAACCCTGACGCCGATGCTGGAGCGCGCGGGCAAGCTCTTCCCCGACGTCGAAATCGTCACCCGCCTGCCGGACAAGTCCCTGCACCGCCATACCTTCGCCGAATTCCACCAGCGCACCAGGCGTTTGGCCGCGGCGCTCGAGGGCGCCGGCCTGAAGCGCGGCGAGCGCGTCGCCACCATCATGTGGAACGGCTATGCCCATCTCGAGGCCTATTTCGCCGTGCCCTGTAGCGGCGGCGTGCTGCACACGCTCAATTTCCGCCTGCACGAAAACGATATCGCCTTCATCGCCAACCATGCCGAGGACCGCTTCCTCATCGTCGACGATGTGCTGTTGCCGATTTTCGAGCGCATCAAGGACAAGGTAAAATTCGAGCGCGTCTTCGTCGTACCGCTTAGCGGCGCGCCGATCCCCGAGGGGCTGGAGAATTACGAGGATTTCCTCGCCACCGGGCGCGCCGATTACGCGTTTCCCGAGCTGAAGGAGAACGAAGCCAGCGGCATGTGCTACACCTCCGGCACCACCGGGCGCCCCAAGGGCGTCGCCTATTCCCACCGCGCCATGGTGCTGCACACTTTCTGCGTCGGCCTCGCCGATACGGTCGGCCTGACCCAGCGCGACGTGCTGATGCCCGTGGTGCCGATGTTTCACGCCAACGCCTGGGGCCTCGCCCATGCCGCCATGATGATGGGCAGCAAGCTGGCCTTTCCGGGGCCGCATATGGACGCCGAAAATATACTCGGCCTGTGCGAGAGCGAACAGGTGACGCTGGCCGCCGGCGTGCCGACCATATGGATAGGTATCCTGCAGGCGCTGGAGGCGGATTCGGGGCGCTGGAAATTGCACCCGGATCTGCGCTCGGTGGTCGGCGGCTCGGCCTTGCCGGAAGGCATGATTCGCGGTTTCGACCGCCACGGCATCACCACCATTCACGCCTGGGGCATGACCGAGATGACGCCGATCGGCACCATCTCGCGCCTCAAGCGCGGCATGGAGGCGCTCAGCGAGGACGAGCGCTATCAGGCGCGCGCCAAGCAGGGCCTCGCCGTGCCTTTCGTCGAGATGCGGGTTATCAACGATGAAGGCGAGGCGCCATGGGACGGCGAAAGCATGGGCGAGTTGCAAGTGCGCGGCCCGTGGATCGCCTCCAGCTATTACAATTCGGAGGAAGGCAGCGATAAATGGTCAGCGGACGGCTGGTTCGGCACCGGCGACGTGGTGACCATCGACAAGGAGGGTTACGTCAAGATCACCGACCGCACCAAGGACTTGATTAAATCGGGCGGCGAATGGATCTCCTCGGTGGATTTGGAAAACGCCCTGATGGGCCATGCCGGCGTGCGCGAAGCGGCGGTGATCGCCGTGCCGCACGAAAAATGGACCGAACGCCCGCTCGCCGTGGTGGTGGCGGCGGAAGGCGCCGCGCCGAGCGCCGCGGAGCTGAAAGAATATCTCAGCCAAAGCTTCGCCAAGTGGTGGCTGCCGGACAACTACGAATTCGTCGACGAAATCCCGCGCACTTCGACCGGCAAATTCCTGAAAACCGCGCTCCGCGAAAAATTCGCCACGCGCGATTGGGGCGCTTAGGCGGCCCGGGGGAAATTTAACCAATTGAAATAATAAGATAAAATTGGCTTCGTTTTGTAGTCGGGCGGTTTTTCTTGCGGAGCTTGAACGCGCTTGACCGGCTGTCACCGCCACGGAATATGGCACGGGACAGCCGCGGCGAGGAACTTTACGCCCTGTGTGAGCTCTACCATCAGTGACCTACCGCCGCGTGCGCCTGGCGCACGCTTGCAATTGACTCAAATCAAGGCCGCCTTTCTTGATCAATGCGAGACTGTCGGGTCGTGCGGAATGATGCCGCCGAACCTGTGCGACCCCTCATTTCCTAGCACGAACGCCGAGTCAACTCGATGGAAAGGAGGGAATTCTCTGATGATTATTCCTTGCCGATCATGTCCACGGGTAGGGATGATTTCCGTCACTATATTGGCCATTGTTTTTGTCGTCGGACTCGCTTCTGTTCCGCTGCGGGCGGCCGAGAAGATCAGCTTCAGCGAGGACATCTATCCAGTCATCCAGATCCGCTGTCTCGCCTGTCATCAGCCGCAAGGCGACGGCTATGAAAAGAGCGGTTTCGACCTCAGAACCTATCAAGGCCTTATGAAGGGAACAAAGTTCGGTACCATGGTGATTCCGGGAAATGCCTTCATGAGCAATCTAATGGTCTTGATCGAAGGCCGCGGCGCGCCTGAGATTCGAATGCCCCATAGTAGGAAAAAATTGTCCAACTGCGACACGAGATTGTTCAGGCTGTGGATCGATCAGGGCGCCAAGGACAATTGATCGGATAGAAAGAATGATCGCGTGGCCCGACGCCGGAATTCGGCACGCCGCGCGAAAAATGGAGCGAGCGACCGCTCACCGTGATAGTTCTGGCGGAAGGCCAGACGACGAACGAGGCGGCGAATGCGGAAGCCTTGAGCAAATTTTTGGCCAGAGCTTCGCCAAATGGTGGCTGCCGGACGGCTATTAGTTCGTCGACGAGATTCCCCGCACCTCGACCGGAAAGTTTCTGAAATCAGCGTTGCGCGAAAATTTCGCCGGGCTAGATTGGGACGGCTAGGCGGTCAGGGGGAAATGCCATGTTCACTCATCATACGGCGGAGTTGGGGGAAGTCCGGCTGCACTATGTGACGGCGGGGGATGGCGAGCGCGCGGTTTGTCTTTTGCATGGCTGGCCGCAGACCTGGTGGGAGTGGCGCCGGGTGATGCCGGCGTTGGCCGAGCAATTCAGCGTTGTCGCACCGGACATGCGCGGGCTCGGCGATTCATCCTGTCCGGCGGCGGGCTATGACAAGCAGAACGTCGCCAACGATATCTGGCGGCTCATGCATGAAACGCTGGGTCATGAACGCTTCTTTCTCGCCGGCCATGACTGGGGCGGGCCGGTGGCCTATGCGTTGGCCCACGCGCACGGCGAAGCGGTGACGCGCCTCGCCATTCTCGACGTGGTGGTGCCGTTCGGCAGCGCCGAGGATTTGACCTGGGGCGGCAAGCGCTGGCATCACGGCTTTCACTGGGTTCAGGACCTGCCCGAAGCGCTGGTGACGGGGCGCGAGCGCATGTATCTGTCGTGGTTTTACAACAATCTTGCCTACAATCCGGCGGCGATTACGGTCCAGGATATCGACGAATATGTGCGCGCCTATTCGCGGCCCGGCGTGCTGCGCGCGGGCTTCGAATATTACCGCGCCACGCCCACCGACATTCTGCACAACAACGAAAACAGGAAGACGCCGCTCGCCATGCCGGTGCTGGCGCTGGGCGGCAGCGGCGGCAAGGGGCGCGGCATGCAAGTGCTCGAAAATATGCGCCAGCTGGCGAGCGATGTGCGTGGCGGCGAGATCGCGCGCTGCGGCCATTGGCTACCGGAAGAACAGCCCGAGACGCTGGCGCGCGAACTTTTAGCGTTTTTCAATCAGGGTAGCTGAGCACGAAGTCCTGCCTCGATACGGGATGGGGGAAGTGGCTAAATCCGCGCCAACGTCAGCGGGTCTTGTTCGCCGCCGAAGTATTTGTTCAACGCCGCTTCGAAGCACCCGTCGCCGGTCTTAACACAAGCGAACAGGGTCATGGAGGAGCGCAACTTCAAATTGTCCGATGTGCCGAATATCTCTCGCGCGGTGCGGCCCTGGACGGCATTGACGAGCCGCGTGCATTCTTTCAGCCGGGCACCGAGTACCGGGTGGCGGAGATACGCTTCGGCCTCTTCCAGAGAGCCAAGCGCGAAGCGCCGCGCCATCGGGCTGCGACCCAGCCCGGCGATTTGCGGAAAGACGAACCACATCCAATGCCCGCTTTTCCGGCCGCGCGACAGTTCGCCGCGCACCTGCTCATAAAGCGGCGCCTGAGCGGTCACGAATATTTCCAGATTGTCGTGATCTGGCATGTAACCCGTATTGCGGCGACCGCCGCTTCAGCGCCTGGGCGCGATGGGCAGTGTGATATGCGAGGGGCGGGCGGCATCGTGGAACAGCCTTTGGCGCGCCACCCGCATGTCGCGGTAGCCGCCATACCGGTTGCCGCCATCGCCGGCCGGCATGAAGCGGTTCATATTGCGCTCGAAGATGGGGAAGTTGGAGCTCGCCACTTCGACGCGAATGCAATGGCCCTTTTTGAAGCGGTTGGCCGTATTACCGACCCGGAAGCTGTAGCTGTAGACTTCGTCCGGCTTGATCGCCCGCGGGTTCTCGTTGCCGTCGCGGAAGCTGGCGCGCTGGATGCTGTCGACGAGGTTGATCGCCGGGCCGTCGGGATGGACGTCGACGAGCTTCACCGTGAAGTCGGTATCCTCGGCCGAAGACGCCGCGTGCAGCGTCACGTCGATCGGCCCGATGACGTCGGTGTCGCGCACTAGCGGCGCGCTGGTATAGACCAGCACATCATTGCGCACCTCGATCTCGCGCTGGTCATGCGGGCCCATGAACTCGGGCAGGCAGCAGCTTTGCCCGCCCATGCTCGGCACCGGATAGCTCGGATCGCAGACGAAGATGTCATGCGGCTCATTGCCGGGTCGGCGCGTCGACAGGCTGCCGTCGCCGTTGAGCGAGTTGGCCCGCCCGTCGCTGTGAAAATAAAATTTGGTAAAGCGCGTGCGCTTGAGCGGCCAATTGTTGGCATGGCGCCAGCGGTTGGCACCCATGACGAAGAGCGAGACGCGGGGCTCCTTCATGATGCCGTTCCTGCTGCCCTTCAGCCAGAAATCGAACCAGCGGATCATCAGCTCGTCCATGTGATTTCGGCCGGCCTCGCCGAAATCCAACTGGCCGGTATGCTGGGCCCATGGCAGGTGGTACCACGGCCCGACAACCAGCTTTTGCGCGCGCTGCGATTTCGCCGAATGGGCGCCCTCGGCGAGTCCGCTGAAGTTGCGGATATTGCCGTCGATGAAGATGTCGTACCAGCCGGCGATATGCAGCGCCGGAACGTCGATCTCGGCGTAGCGATGGGCGATGCTCCAGGCCCGCCAATAGGCATCGAAGGTGGGATGGCGCAGCCATTCTTCGTAGAACGGGCTGAATTTTTTGGGCAGCGAAGGATGCTCGCCGAGCGGCAGCCAATCATGGCGCTGGCAGATACCCATAAAGCGATCCATCGCCGCGCGGATATCGCTGTCGCTGCCTTTGCGGGACGCCTCGCCGATCGCCAGATAGGACGCCCACCACTGCACGAAAGCGAGGTGAAGGGCGCCGTTCTTGTAGTTCCAATCCTCATACATGCCGTCGGCGGTGAACGCCGGCGCCATGGCGGCCAGCCCCTTGGGCCGATGGATGGCGGGCTGGAGTTGGGTTTGGCCGGCATATGAGAATCCGTACATGCCGACCATGCCATTCGATTGCGGCAGCCTGGCGCAGTGCTCGATGGTGTCGACGCCGTCCTCCGCCTCGTGGTGGAAGGGGCGGAAATTACCGCCCGACAAAAAGCGCCCGCGGGTGTCCTGGCTGACCACGATATAGCCGTGGCGGGCATACCATTCGGGCAGTTGATAGGCCTGGAACTCGGCGGCGCTCTTGTCGTAGGGCAGGCGGATCAACAGCACCGGAAGCTTGTCCGAGGTATTCGGCGTGTGGATGTCGGCCCTCAATTCGACGCCGTCGCGCATTTTCATCGCCACATGGCGTTCGGTGCCGACGTCGAACAGCTTGCGCTTGGCCAAGTTTCCCGTCTCCCCCAGGTTCGGCGCCGGTTAGGAGCCGCGGCCCTTTTCGCCGGCGGCGGCGAAATCATCGATGCCGATGGTGGAGCGGAAGTCCGCCGTCGCCTCGGCCTTGAGATCCTCGAGCGGGATACCGGTGGCGTCGGCGACCCGGTCGATGGCGTTGAACAGGGCCGCCACGCCGGCCGTATCGGTCAGCGCCGAGCCGCCCATGGTGGCGGCGATATCCTCGCGCGCCGCCGTCAATTCGCCGGAATCGCCAAGCACAACCGCGCTGGCGAAGCGCAGCAGCAGGCCGCCATTGGCGACGCCGCCGCCCTCTCCGGCGCCAGCGCTATCCTCCCCGGTCATCACCGAGAGGTCGTAATCCATACCATCCTTTTGGCCGCTCGCACGGAGCACCTGCGCATGGCTGGTGGTTCAATAGACGCACTGGTTGAGGGCGGATATCCGGCCCGCGACCAACTCGATCTGGGCATGGTCGATGGCGCGGTACTCGTTGTCGAAATCATACATCGCCGTCGGCGGAAGATATTGATGCTCGACCAGATCGAAAAAATTGCGCACCTCCGCCGGCACCAGGCTCATGGCCTGGACGATGTTGGCGATGACCGGCCGGCCGGCATATATATCCTCATCCGCCGTGCCCTTGGCGTCCTCCGGCGCCAGCGTCGAGACCCAGGCCATTTGCCGCCTCGCCGCCGGCGGCCGCCGGCGCGAGGGTTGTCCCGCCTGCGCCGATGGAAGCGGCCAGGGATCCAGCTCCAGCCCCTTGGTAAAGGTATCGATCACCACGACGGTGCCGATCACGCCAACGATTTCGACATAGCGTTCCTCGCTGACGCCGCCGTCCCGGAGACCCCGGTGCCAGGCCCGGCTGAGGCGGCCCGGATCGCTGCAAATGCGGTGGATTTGCTCGACTTCCAGCTCCGCCAATGCGCCGAGATGATCGTGGCTGCCGGCAACGGCCCGAGGCGAGAGGGCCTCCTTGCGTTCACGGCAGAGTGCGCACCCCGAGGCATTGCGGGCTTCCGCCGCGACGGCGATGCGCTCCGCCCCCGTCAACCAGGTGCCGGGGCGGCCCAACCGCTCCCAGGCCCGGCGTTGCGCGGCGGTGACCTCGTCGCGCAGCGGCCAGGGCAGGCCTTGATAATTGATTTCGCTCATCTGTTTTCCCGTCCATTCATGCTTGCCGCATGAATGTTACACGCCGGAATAACGCGATGACAACCGTGTGAGAATGCCCGCGGGCAGGCCGTGCCGGCCTATGCCTGGCGCACCAACGCGGCGCCCTCGCCGTCATGATAAAAGCCGTTTGAGAACGGCGCGAAATCGGCAATGTCGGCCAAACCCCGCCACGCTTCATCCGCCGCCTTTTTCCCGTCCAGCAGGTCGCGGAATATTTGCGCCACCGCCACCATATCGATGGCGTGCGGCCACAGGCGGAAATTCTCAATTCCGGTCTCGCGCAGACCTTCCAGCTCGGGCATCAGGGCGCCGATGGTGTGCGACAGGGTCTGCGTGCCATTGACGGCGAGGAAGCCTTCACCGTCTAGCGTCTCGACAGCCATGCCGTCGGCATCGTCGGCGCAGACATATTGGCAGCCATCCTTGTGCAGGCCGTATCTGCGGGCATGATAACAACGCGCCGAGATGGCCAGCGGGATGCGGCCGAATATCTGCACCTCCAACGGGATGGCGGCGGCTTTGGCCAGCCCCGCGATGGCCGGCGCCGGCAATTCCCAGGGCAACGACACCAGGCCGGCGCCGTGGCGCGCCAGGTAATCCAGCGTGTCTTCGTTATAGACATTGACGAACGGCCCGATGACGTGCGGCCGCCCCGCCAACAGGGCGGCGCTGCCGATATCGTTGGCCTCGATCAGGATATCCGGGGTCTCGGCGAGGCTGCGTATGGCGTCCATCTCGTGCTCGCTCATGATCAACGCCAGGGTGGAATGGACGACCTCCTTGCCGGCGGCGGCGAGGCGTTCGGCGACCTCGGGCAGGTAGCGCTCAAAAAACGGCGTCCGTTTCGAACACACCACTTCGCCGAGATAGACGCGCTCCAGCGGCGCCTCGTCGGCGATACGGAAATAGAAATCGCGTATGTCCTCCGCCGGCCAATTATAAAGCAGCGGACCGAGAGAAAGTGCCACGGTCATATCAACACCTCCTCAATGCCATATCTTCTGGTAGGCGCCGGCCGTGTCGCGCCGGCCTTCGGTCATGTCATCCAATTCGCCGCCCTTCAGCGTGCCGCCCCGGGTCGCGATATCGACCGCTTTGCGGAATTCCGCAACGACGCGGCTGACATAGGCCCGGCCGCGCTGGCGGCCTTCGATCTTGAGGGCGCTCACCCCGGCGGCGGCGAGTTCGGGGAGTATTTCGATGACGTTGAGCGATGACGGCTCCTCAAACAGATAGGAGGCGCTGTCGTCGGTCACGAAGCGGCCCTTGCAGAGCGTCGGATAACCCGCTGCTTCACCTTCGGAGAAGATGTTGAGGGTAAATTCACCGAGCCGCGAGACCATCTCGCCGCCGCGTTTTTCATAATGCACATGGCTCGCCGGCGAGCACACGCCGTCTCCGTTCGGCGACAATCCGGTGGCGTATGAGGAAAGCGAGCAGCGGCCCTCGGCCATCACGCACATGCCGCCAAAGGCGAAGACCTCGGTCTCGACCGGGATGCTGGCATTGAGTTCGGCGATCTCGGCAACCGTGAGGACGCGCGGCAATACCACCCGCTTGACACCGAAGGCGCGGTGATAAAAACGAATCGCCTCGGCGTTCGAGGCCGATGCCTGCACCGACAGATGGCGGCGAAGGTCGGGTTGCGTATGCTTGGCATAGTCGAGCAAGCCGATATCGGCGAGAATGATGGCATCGGCGCCGAGCGCCGCCGCATCGTCGACGGCCTGGCGCCAGACGCCCGGATTTCCCGCTTCGGGATATGTGTTGACGGCGATGAAGACGCCGCAGCCGCGCTGGTGGGCATAGGCGATGCCTTGCGCCATTTCCTCGCGGTTGAAGTTGAGGCCGGGAAAGTTGCGCGCATTCGTTTCATCGGCGAAGCCGGCATAGACGGTATCGGTGCCGGCATCCACCGCGGCGCGCAACGCCGCCGGGTTGCCCGCCGGGCATACGATTTCGAGCGCTGCCGCGACCGTGGCCTGTGTCATGGCTCGGGCGCTTCCCGCTTGCGGCTGCGGCGACGCCCGGCCGCCGCGCCGCTCGCCTGCTTGCGCCGCAACTCCGCCATCATTTCCTGAAGCTCGCGCAATTCCATCGCCTGCCTGTCCTGGCGCCCGGCAACCGGGCCCAACAATGCCCGTTTGAGGAGGTCGATATCCTTGTTCATGCGGGTGAGCACGGCTTCCGCCCCACGCGCCGCGACCTTGACCGGGCGGCCAAACGGCCCGGCGGCCCAGAACACATCCTCTTTAATATCTATGCCGGCGCCGTCGATTATGTTGCGCAGCGTCACCACGGCTTCGGTATCGCCGGCGACGGTGAGATCGCGCGAAAAAAACAACGCGTCGCCGTCGAGCTTGCCTTCGAGCAAAGCCGCGAGCGTCGCCAGCGGGCCGTGGATGCTCGCCGTCTCGCTCTCGCCACCTGTCTCTCCGACAGCCACTTTCGCGACCGCCCTCAGGCTTGGCGCCGGGGCTGGGCGGAGCAGGAAGTCGAACGGCAAATCGGTGGGGTCGATGCGGAACGTGCACCCCGCCAACTCCTCCAAACGGGTGAACATCGCCGCGTGGCGGCGCCCCAACACCAGCATCACCGCATCGAGCAATGGCTGCAATGCCGCCGGCGGCAATGCGGTGAGCCCGATACCGGCCAACAATACCGGCGACAAGGGTGGGCTGTCTTGGCTTTGAGGATTCATTCCGGACGTATCTGACGGGCTGCGGAAGAAGTCATTTTCCTGCGTTAAATGAGCGCCGCAGGATGTCATATCATCGGCAAAAAGCCTTTGATATGAATCAACGCCGGGGATTTGAATCAACGCCGGGGAGCGCGCGTCAGCGCTTTCCGTGCGGCGCATTGCAGGGATTCTCGGGCGGCTGGCCGGCGAGAACGCGCACCACTTCCTCGGCCGAGCGGCGGCGCAGCTCGGCGAGCGAGGCGTCGGAGGAAAAGGCGACATGCGGCGTGGCGACGACGTCGGCGCGGGCGACCAGCGCGGCGGGCGGGTCGGGCTCGCCTTCCACCACGTCGAGCGCGGCGGCCGAGAGCGGCCCCGCTTCGAGCGCTTCGATCAGCGCTTCGCAATCGACCACCGGCCCGCGGCTGACATTGACCAGCAGCGAGCCCGGCCGCATACGAGCGAGAAACGCGGCATCCACCAGATGCTCGGTATCGGGCGTCAGCGGCAAATGCACGAGGATGATATCAGAACGCGCCAGCAGTTCGTCCATTTCAGCCAATTGCGCCGGCCCGGGATCGGCCGGCGGGGCGA
Source organism: uncultured Alphaproteobacteria bacterium (assembly GCA_913053235.1). Classification (GTDB taxonomy): domain Bacteria; phylum Pseudomonadota; class Alphaproteobacteria; order UBA828; family UBA828; genus PTKB01. The sequence continues at coordinate 1,507 of CAJXFT010000055.1, read as the reverse complement.
TATCATTGGCCAGGACGGTCAGGCCGATTCCCGCCAGTTTGCGCGCGCTCGCTCTTCCGATGCGGCCGTAACCGAGGATGCCCGCCGTCAGATTGGCGGCGCGCCGCAATTGCGCGGCAGCCGGATTCCAGCGCCCGGCTTTGACCTCGCGGTCGAAGGGCACGACGCCCCTCAGCCATCCCATGATCATCGCCACGGCATGGTCGGAGACCTCCTCGACGCAATAATCCGGCACGTTGGCGACCCAGGCGCCGCGCGCGGTCGCCGCCTCGACAGCGATATTGTCGAGCCCGACGCCGATGCGCTGTACGATGGCGAGCCTGGTCGGCGAGGCGATGGCGGCGGCGGAAACCTCGGCCCAGCAGGTCATGATGGCCTCGGGATCATGCTCGGCCACCAGCGCCTCGATGCGCTCGGCCGGCAAGGCCTCGGAGGGACCGCCCACCAGGCTGTGCCCGGCGCCCTCGATCACGGCGCGCTCGATATCCATATCGGGCCAGGCAAAATCGGTCTGAAGGACGGTGGCCATCTTTTTTTACTCCCGCATTTGTGATGTGCATCACCACCTTAACACCCGGCGGCGGGCCGGACATTCTTAAGAAGTGACAAATAATTATGGGGACAGTATACTTAACTCGTGCGGCGCGGCGGCGAAATATCCGGAGATTAAGACATGGCGAGATTGGCGAGAGTTGTGGCGCCCGGCCTGCCCCATCATGTGACGCAACGGGGAAACCGCGGCCAGAAAGTTTTCTTTAGCAAGGCGGACTACGCCCTTTATCTGGAACTGCTGCAACATCACTGCGCCAAGGAGCGCGTCGCCGTTCTGGCTTACTGCCTGATGCCCAACCATGTGCATTTGATCGCCGTGCCCAAAAAGGCCGAAGCCCTGGGCCGCGCCATCGGCGAGACGCATCGCCGCTACACGCGCCACATCAACGCCACGCAGGATTGGCAGGGCCATCTGTGGCAGGACCGTTTCGCATCCTTTCCGATGGATGAAAGCCACCTGCAAATGGCGGCGAGATATATCGAGCTTAACCCGGTGCGCGCCGGGCTCGTGCGCTCGCCGGCGAAATATGCCTGGAGCAGCGTCCACGCACATTTGGCCGGCAAGGATGACGGCTTGGTAAGCGTCAAGCCGTTGCTCGAATTGGTAGCGGATTGGCCGGCCTTTTTGCGCGCCGCCGCGGACGACCAGGATCTGCAAACGCTGCGCCGCCACGAACGCACCGGCCGGCCGGCCGGCGACAATAAATTTATCGGCCGGCTCGAGAAACGCTTGCAACGCGTGCTGAAAAAACAAAAGCCCGGCCCGAAGCCAGGCTCAGGCAAGAAGTAATTAATAAACCTGTCACCTTAATTCTTAAACGGCACCACCAACCGGAATGCGACCAGCATTCCGCTGCGCGACTGAGCGCCCGAGTTAATACGAGGTAAGCCAAGGGAGCGGATGCGACCGCCCGGCGCTTGAGGGAACAAAAAAAGAGCGGATGCCACACTCGGT
>CAJXFT010000054.1 GCA_913053235.1 uncultured Alphaproteobacteria bacterium | reverse complement strand
GCGCGCTTGGTTTCCCCCTTCTCCCCAACCCCTCTTCCCCTCTGGGAAGAAGGGCTTATTCGTGGGAGACGGACGCGCTAATTCTCAGTGTAACTTAGCCCACACTCGGCGCTTAATGATGTAAATGAGGGCGGTGAAGATGGCGATGAAGATGAGGACCTTGAGGCCCGTCTTCTTGCGTATCTCCATCTCGGGCTCGGCCGTCCAGGCGAGAAAGACCGAGACATCATGCGACAGCTGCTCGAGCGTCGGCGCGGTGCCGTCGGCATATTCCACCGCTTCTTCGTAGAGCGGCTCCGGCATGGCGATCTGCTGGCCGGGGAAGAAATGATTGTAGCTCATGCCGTCGGCCAGCTCGACGCCCTCGGGCGGCTCTTCCTCGTAGCCGGTGAGAAGGGCGTAGAGATAATCGAGGCCGAAATCGCGCGCCTTGACGATAACCGACAGATCGGGCGGAAACGCGCCGCTGTTGGCGGCGCGGGCGGCTTGCGGATTGGCGAAGGGGGCGGGGAAATAATCGGACGCGCGCGCCGCCCGCATGAACATCTCGCCTTCGTCGTCGGGGCCGTCCTCGACCTCATATTCCGCCGCGATGGCCTTGACCTGGTCGGCGTTGAAACCGATCTCCGTCAAATTGCGGAAGGCGATGAAATCGAGCGAATGGCAGCTCGCGCAGACTTCCTGGAAGACCTGGAAGCCGCGTTGCAGCTCCGCGCGGTCGAAGGTGCTGAAGATGCCGGTATGGTTCCAGTCGTGATCCGGCAGGTCCGGCGTGTCGCCCGAAGCGTGGGCCGTGCCGAGGCCGGCCAATGTCAGCCCCAGCGTTGCGGCGATGGCGAGCATATATGCGCGCATCACGGATTCCCCGCGGCGGATGGTTGCGGCGGTGAATCGGGCGCTGCGCCACCGCCTTTCTTGGCCAACACCGCCTGATGGATGCTCTCCGGCAACGGCCTGGTGCGCTCGAACTTGCCGATCAGCGGCAGGATGATGAGGAAGTGAGCGAAATAATAGATCGTGGTGATGCGCCCGATCAGGATGAACGAGCCTTCCGGCGGGTTGGCGCCGACCCAGCCGAGAACAAAGCAGTCGGCCAGGAAAATCCAGAAAAACTGTTTGTATATCGGGCGGAAGCGCGCACTCCGTACCTTGCCGGTATCGAGCCAGGGCAGCGCGAAGAGAATGGCGATCGAGGCGACCATGGCGATCACCCCGCCGAGCTTGTCCGGCACCGCGCGCAAGATCGCGTAATAGGGCAGGAAGTACCATTCCGGCACGATATGCGGCGGCGTCACCAGCGGGTCGGCCTTGATGTAGTTGATCGTCTCGCCGAGGAAATTGGGCAGGTAGAAGACAAAGATCGCCAGCACGAAAAACATCACGCCGAGGCCGACCAGATCCTTCACCGTGTAATAGGGGCTGAAGGGAATGGTGTCCCTGGGGCTTTTGACCTCGATGCCGAGCGGATTGTTCGATTTGCGGTGATGCAGCGCCCAGAGATGGATGAAGGCGACGCCGCAAATCAGGAACGGCAGCAGGTAATGCAGGGAGTAGAAGCGGTTGAGGGTCGGGTTGTCGATCGAGAAGCCGCCCCACAGCCATTGCACCAGGGTCTCGCCGATCCACGGAACGGCGGAGATCAGGTTGGTGATCACGGTCGCCGCCCAGAAGCTCATCTGGCCCCATGGCAGGACATAGCCGAGGAAGGACGAGCCCATCATCAGGAACAGTATGACGACGCCCATCCACCACAGGATTTCGCGCGGCGACTTGTAGGAGCCGTAATAGAAGCCGCGGAATATATGGATATAGACGACGACGAAGAACATCGAGGCACCGTTGGCATGGAGATAGCGCATCATCCAGCCCCACTCGACGTTGCGCATGATATGCTCGGTGGAATTGAAGGCGTAATCGACATGCGGCATGTAGTGCATCGCCAGGATCACGCCGGTAACGATCTGCACAACCAACATGATTCCGGCGAGCGAGCCGAAATTCCACCAATAATTCAGATTGCGTGGCGCCGGATATTCGACGAGATGCTCATTGGTCCAGCTAAAGATGGGCAGGCGGTAGTCGATCCACTGGACAATTCTGTATCGGTGAAGAGGGGTGGTCATGTCTGTCGCGCTCCGCTTCAGCCGATTTTGACGAGCGTGTCGTCGAGGAATTCATATTCGGGAATTGGCAGATTGTCGGGCGCCGGTCCCTGGCGGATACGCCCGGAGGTATCGTAATGCGAACCGTGGCAGGGGCAGAACCAGCCGCCGAACAATCCAACCGGATCGCCCAGCTTGTTGCCCAGCGGAATGCAGCCGAGATGGGTGCAGACGCCGATCATGATCAGCCATTCGGCTTTTTTCACCCGCTCTTCGTCGCTCTCGACATGGCTCAATTCGTCCAACGGCACGGCGCGCGCCTCGTCGATTTCTTCCTGCGTGCGGTGGCGGATGAAAACCGGCTTGCCGCGCCACTTCACGGTAATTGCCTGGCCCACCTCGATGGCTGAAATATCGACTTCCGTCGAGGCCAGCGCCAGCACATCGGCCGAGGGGTTCATCGTCTCGATCAGCGGCCAAACCACGGCGATGGTCGCGATCGCGCCCATGCCACCGGCCGCCAAAATCAAAAAGTCGCGCCGGGTTTCTTCACCTTGCGGACTCGCCTGTTCGCTTTCAGGCGCCGTGTCTGCCATTATCCAATCCTTCGTTCCCGCGGCCAATGCGGCCGATAAAGCACAATATAGTTTCGGAAATCCTTACAATGCATATGGCCTTCAGCCGCGGCCGAACGGAGGGGTAACACGGGGTGAAGCGAAGGGCAAGAACCTAGGGCAGGGCAGGGCGATGGCCGCGCTGGCGCATGACCGGGCGGGACTGGACCGCCGCCATGTCGAGGGGTGGGGGAGGGGTGTCGAAACCGGTGGGGGAGGGGCGTTGGAAGGGGTGAAAATTGCACTTTATCAACCGGATATCGCGGCCAATGTGGGCGCGATTCTGCGCCTCGGCGCGTGCCTGGACGTCGCCGTCGAGATCATCGAGCCGTGCGGTTTTCCGTTCGATATGCGCCTCATTCGCCGCGTCGCGCTGGACTATATCGACCATGTGAATCTGCACCGCCACAGCTCCTGGGCGGCGTTCCAGGCGGCGCCGGAGAGGGCCGGGGAAAGGCTGATCCTGCTCTCGACCAAGGGTGCCGTACGCTACGACGAATTTGCCTTCCGGCGCGGCGATACTCTGCTGTTCGGGCGCGAGAGCGCCGGCGTGCCGCAGGATGTGGCCGCGGCGGCCGACGCGGTGTTGCGCGTGCCCATGGCGCCGGACATGCGATCTCTTAATGTCGCCAGCGCCGGCGCCATGATATTGGGTGAAGCGTTGCGCCAGACCAACCTGCTACCCGGAGACCGCCATGAGCGATAGAAAGCCGCCGCAATTGCCGCCCGGCGCCTCGAGCGACGGCGAAAAGAAACAGGCGGAAGATTGGTTCGCCAAACTGCGCGATGACATTTGCGCGGCGTTCGAGGCCCTCGAGGATGCGCTGGCCGATTCAAGCGAGCCGCCGGGCCGCTTCGAGCGAAAGCCATGGCAGCGCGCCGAAGGTGGCGGTGGCGTGATGTCGATCATGCGCGGGCGCGTCTTCGAGAAGGTCGGCGTCAATGTCTCCACCGTTCACGGCTCCTTCGCCGCCGATTTCGCCGCCAATGTGCCGGGCGCGGCTGACGACCCGCGCTTCTGGGCGAGCGGCATTTCCCTGGTCGCGCATCTCCGCTCACCGCGCGTGCCGGCGGTGCATATGAACAGCCGCCATATCGTCACCGCGTCGCGCTGGTTCGGCGGCGGCAGCGATCTCACACCGATGGTCGCCGACGATGCGGATACCGCGTTTTTTCACGGCGCCCTGAAAGAAGCCTGCGACGCGCATGACCCGGCCTATTACCGGCGCTACAAGGAATGGTGCGACGCGTATTTTTTCCTGCCCCACCGCGACGAGCCGCGCGGCGTCGGCGGTATCTTCTACGATTATCTCAACAGCGGCGATTGGGCGGCGGATTTCGCCTTCACCCGGGATGTCGGGCGGTGCTTTCTCGCCGCCTATCCCGAGCTCGTGCGCCGTCATATGCAAGAGAGCTGGAGCGCCGCCGAGCGCGAGCAACAGCTCGTCAAGCGCGGGCGCTATGTCGAATTCAATCTGCTCCATGACCGCGGCACCCAGTTCGGCCTCAAGACCGGCGGCAATGTTGAAGCGATCCTGATGTCGATGCCGCCATTGGCAAAGTGGCCGTAGGCGTGCGCATCGGCTAGACTGGCGGAAATCACGAACTGGTTTCGAATGGGGATGATGAGATGCGAAAACCCTTAAGAAGCGCCGCCGCCGCCTTGGTGCTGGTCTTGCTGTGCGGCGCCATACCCGGCGCCGGGGCGGGCGAGCAACTGTCCATCGAAGCGTTTTACGGCAATTTCCAGGGCTCCGGAATCGCGCGCACCGACGCCAGCGATTATTTCGGCCTGACGCTGCGCGATTTCGATGTCACCGTCCGACCGCATGGCGCCGGCATCGAGATATCCTGGACCACGGTGCTGCGCCAGGGCGGCGACCCCAACAATCCGAATGTGCGGCGAAAATCGAGCACCGTGGTTTTCGTGCCGAGCGATTTGCCGGGCGTCTACCGCGCCGCCGAATCCGGCGATGCCCTGGCCGGCCAACCGCTCGCCTGGGCTTATGTGAAGGGCTATACCCTCACCGTCCATTCCCTCGCCGTGCTCGAGGGCGGCGATTACGTCATGCAGACCTATAACCGCACGCTTTCCGACATGGGCATGGCGTTGGAATTTATCTCAATCGAAAACGGCGAGACCGCGCGCCGGGTCGAGGGGCGCTTGACCAAACGTTCGGATTGAGTTCAAAGCGTAACGGAATAAGCCCCTCTTCCCGGAGGGGAAGAGGGGTTGGGGAGAAGGGGAAAACCAAGCGCGCAAAGCGCGCTCCCTTGGCTTGGTCGCCTTCTGAATTAATCCAGCGCGCTTGCCAGGGCGCGCAGTTTTTCCAGGCAATCGGGGCGCGTCGGCGTGAAATCCTCTTCGATCCACCAATCTTCGACGGCCTTCAAAACCTCGCCGACAGCGGGGCCGGCTGGGATTCCGAGGGCCAGGGCGTCGGCGCCTTTTACCGGCAGGGCGATGGGGCGCCATTGCCGCGCCGCGTCGATCAAAGAACGGAAGCGTTTGCTTTCGCCCGCTTGCTCCGACCATGCCAGCACCAGCCAATCGATTATCTGTTCAGCACCGTGAACATAGAGTTCGCGGCGCAGCCGGCGCGGCTTCATATCGGCGCCTATCTGGCCGGGCGGCGAGAGCAGTGCGGCGAGGCGTTCGTGCTCGGCGTTGGAGAGGCGCCAGCGGTCGGCCAATTTCGCGGCCGCCGCGGCGTTGCCGGACGGGCGCATCAGCGCGGCGAGGCGGCGCAAGGGGTCGGCGCCGATCTCCGCTTCGATCGCCAGCAGGGCGCGCAGGATTTCCGTGCTGGCCGCGCCCGCCACCACTTCCGCCAACACGCCGTTCTCCGCCATGATCTCGATCACCGGCGCCGGGTCGGGCGCCGCCAGCAGTTTCAGCATCTCGTTCCGGATGCGCTCGCCCGAGAGCTTGTGCAGCAGTTTCGCCGCCGCCGTAGCCGCGGCCAAGCCGCCGCTGTCGGGCGCGCCCGTGCCGTACCAGGCATGAAAACGGAAAAAGCGCAGCAGGCGGAGATGGTCTTCCTCGATGCGCCGCCCGGCGTCGCCGACAAAGCGCACGCGCCCGGCCTCGAGGTCCGCGATGCCGTCCCAGGGGTCATGGATTTGCCCATCCGGCGTGCAGGAGAGGGCGTTCATGGTGAAGTCGCGGCGCGCCGCGTCCTCCCGCCAATCATCGGTAAAGGCGACATCGGCATGGCGGCCATGGGTTTTGACATCGACGCGCAGCGTCGTGATCTCGAAATGCTGGCCTTCGGCCACTGCCGTGACGGTGCCATGCTCGATACCTGTCGGGATGTTCTTGATACCGGCTCTATCGAGGAGTGCGATGACCTGTTGCGGGCGGTCCGGCGTCGCGATGTCGATATCCGAGTGACCGCCGCCGTCATGGCCATGGCCGAGCAGCGTGTCGCGCACGCAGCCGCCGACGAAGCGAATCTCCTGGCCATCGGCTGACAGCGCGTCGATGACGGCGCGCGTCGGCGCCGCGCGCATCCATTCAGTCGGCTCGATTTGGCGGGCGGGCTTCACGCCTGGGCGCTCCTATTCGACCTTGGCCGGCACCACCTTGCCATCTTCCACATGGGGCGGCACATAGGTGCCCTCGCGGTCGCCGCCGGATTCCATGCTGATCACCACGAGGCTCGCCGCCATGAGGGCGATTCCGACGCCGAGCAGCCACGGCCACGGCAATTCGCGCAACATCCTGGCGGTATCGCTTTTGCTCAGTTGAACTTTGCGCGCAATGATCAGATAGGCGATAAAAAGCGCCGCCGGAGCCGCCAGCAGAGCGATGTGAAAGAGCGCGGTGCGCAGCATTTAATCGCTCAATTTGTCGCGTAAGTTCGCCAGGATCGACGCCGTCGCGCCCCAGATGCGATATTCGCCGTAAGGCAGCACAAGAAACGAGCGCTCGACATTTTTGATGCGCATATGCTCGCGGCGGTAATTACTGCGTTTCATCACGACCTCCAGCGGCACTTCGAAAATTTCCGCCACTTCGCGTTCATCGCGGACAAACCGTTCGGGCGGATCGACGAATCCGACCACCGGCGTGATCCGGTAGCCGGTACCGACGACATAGTTTGCCAAACGGCCGAGGATTTCAACACGGGCGGGGGCGAGGCCGATTTCCTCCTCGGTCTCGCGCAAGGCCGTGCCCATGGGCGTCGCGTCCGCCTGCTCGATGCGCCCGCCGGGAAAACTGATCTGGCCGCTATGCGAACTCAGGGATTCGGTGCGCCGGGTGAGCAACACCGTCATGCCCTGCCTGCGCTCGACAAGCCCGACCAGGACCGCGGCCGGTGTGATCGGGCCGGTGAAACCGAAAATTTTCACCGTATCGCCGTCCGCCTTGTAGGACCCGGGCAGGTTCGAATTCGGCTCCTTTTCGGCGAGCGCCGTCACTTCGCTCCAGGCCTGGCCGGCGTCTCCGGCCGTGCACGCCTTTAACTGGGCGCGGATGACATCGCGCATCAATTGGCGTCGGCCGGCGCGGCGCCGAAGCTGAAAAAAGAGCCGGCGCTCCACACGCCGAATTGACTTTCGCCGTCCCGTATCTGCGTCACGCCAAGCTCGACAAGCTGGTAATATACGGCGCGCGCGACAAGCGCGTAGAGGCCGCCGCCGAGGCTGAGATAGGGCGCCGGTTCGCCGCCGGGCCGCGGGCGGAATTCCAGCGGATGGGCGCTATCGGCCATGACCTCGGCATCGATGTTGGTGCGAAATGTCAGGCATTGATCGCGCCCCTTTCCCGTCACATCCAACGCCACCGCGACGAACGGCGCGTCGTCGACGCGGATGCGGGCGCGCTCGACCGGCGTCACCAACCAATAGTCGCCGGCCTCGTCGCGCTCGAGGACGCTGGCGAACAGCTTGACCAGTTCCTTGCGCCCGATCGGCCCGCCCTCGTGAAACCAGGTGCCGTCGGCGGCGATGCGGATATCGATGTCGCCGCACAGCAGCGCGGAGTCCAACTTCTGCGCATCTTGCCCGGGTTCGACCATGCTTCGCTCCGGCGAGCCGCTTATCCAATCAATTCGTCGATCAGCCGGTTGACTTCCGAGGCCGCTTCCATCTGCACCATATGGCCCTGGCCCGCCATCACCTCGACGCGCACATTGTCGGGCAGGCCTTCAGCGTGGCTGGCCGGCACGATGCGGTCGCCCGAGCCCCAGATGGCCATGACCGGAACGGCGATATCGCCGATCCTGTCACGCAATATCACGGCCTGGCTGCCGCCCGGCGCGAAAGCGGCGTTGATGGTCTCGAGCGCCGCCCGCACGCCGTCGATGCGTTTGAAAGCGAGCAGATCGTTGATCAACTGGCGGGTCACCAAACCCGGATCGCTGAACAGTTTCTCGACATGCGGTTTGAGATCCTTGCGACGCTCGGCGGCGATAAAGCCGGCGAGAAAACCGCCGTCGATCTCGGAGCCGAGGCCGGCGCTGCCGATAACGGTGAGCGAGGCCGCCTTGGCGGGCTGTTCGAGTGCGAGTTGAAGCGATATCGCGCCGCCCAGCGAATGGCCGACGAGATGCGCCTGGTCGATGCCGAGCGCCGCCATGAAGCCATCGAGGACAGCCGCCAACTCAGCGACATCGCCGGCGCCGACATCCTTGGCCGAGGCGCCGTGGCCGGGCAGATTGAGCGCGTAGACCGCCCGTTTGGCGGCCAGGGCCTCATGGTTGAACAGCCAATTGTTGAGATCGCCGCCGAAACCATGCACCAGAATGACCGGCACACCGCCTTCGCCGCGCAGCAGATAGCGAATATTGCGCCCCCCGACATCGACGGTTTCCGTCGCCGCGCTTTCGTCTTCCTCGTCTTCGGCGGGGGGCACGTAATTGGCCTGGAATTCGGCGATGAAGGCGTCGATATCGCCGTCCTGGGCGTCGCCATCGGCGAGCACGCCGAGGAGCGCGCCGACCGACAGCGTTTCGCCCTCCGCCGCCACCTGGCGGCGCAGGATGCCGCTTTCGGAGGCCTCGACGGCGCTCGATATCTTCTCGGTTTCGACGTCCATCACCTCGTCGCCGGGAGAGATCTCGTCGCCCTCGTCCATCAGCCATGCCGCGACGGTGCCCTCCTTCATCGAGAGGCCCCATTTGGGCATGCAGATGGTGCGGATCGATTCGCTCATATCAGTCTTTCCCCATCACCGTACGGACGGCCTGCTGAAGCTGTGCGGCATCGGGAATATAGAGGTCTTCGAGATTGTCGGCGAAGGGCACCGGGACATGCGGCGCCGTGACCATGCGGATCGGCGCTTTCAGCGAATCGAACGCCTCCTGGCTGACCAGCGCCGAAACGTCGGAGGCGATGGAGCAGCGCGGGTGCGATTCGTCGAGCACCACCAGGCGCCCGGTATTCTCGACGCTCTCGATGATGGTGTCGGTGTCCATCGGCGAGGTCGTGCGCAGATCGACCACTTCGCAACTGATGCCGTCGGATGACAGCGCATCGGCCGCTTCATGCGCGACATGCACCATGCGCCCCAATGTGACGATGGTGACATCACTGCCCTCGCGCGTGACATTGGCCTCGCCGAAGGGGATGGTATAGGCCTCTTCCGGCACGTCGCCTTCCAGGGTGTAGAGCGTCTTATGCTCGAAGAATATCACCGGGTCGTTATCGCGGATCGACTGGATCAGCAGGCCCTTGGCGTCATAGGGGGTCGACGGAGTCACCACCTTGAGCCCGGGGATATGGGTGAAAATCGAATAGAGGCATTGCGAATGCTGGGCCGCAGCACGGAGACCCGCACCATACATGGTGCGGACCACCACCGGCGTTTCCGCCTTGCCGCCGAACATATAGCGGAATTTGGCCGCCTGATTGAACATCTGGTCGAAGCAGACGCCCATGAAATCGACGAACATCAGCTCGGCGACCGGGCGCAAGCCGGCGGTCGCCGCACCCACGGCGGCGCCGATAAAGGCGGATTCGGTGATCGGCGTGTCCATGACGCGGTCGCCGAACTGCGAGTAGAGGCCCTTGGTAATGCCGAGCGGCCCGCCCCAGGCGTCCATCTCGCCGTCGGCGCCGGAGCCGCCGGCGACATCCTCGCCCATGACGATAACCGTTTCGTCGCGCGCCATTTCCTGCGCCAGCGCCTCGTTGACGGCTTGCTGATAAGTGATTTTACGTGCCATTTTCTTGATCTCCCCTCTCAGTACGAAATATAGACGTCGGTCAACAGCTCGGATGCCGCCGGGCGCGACGCGGCTTTCGCCTTGATCACCGCATCCTCGATGAGATCGCCCGCTTCGCCGTCGATGGCATCGAGCTCGGCATCTTCGACCAAATCGGCCGAAGTGACCCGAGCCCGGAACAGGTCGAGGCAATCGCGATTGGCGCGCAGATTCTTGACCTCGTCCTTGCCGCGATAGGTCTGGGCGTCACCCTCGAAATGACCGTAGTAACGGTTGGTTTTGACTTCGATGAGGGTCGGCGCCGAATCCTCGCGGGCGCGCCTGACGGCTTCGCCGCCGGCTTCGTGAATGGCGAAGAAATCATGGCCGTCGACGACCACGCCCGGCATGTTGAAGGCGCCGGCGCGGTCGGCCGCGTCGTCGCAGGACACCGAATATTTCGACGATGTGGCTTCGGCATAGCCGTTATTCTCGACCACGAAGATACATGGCAGATTCCACACCGTCGCCAGGTTGAGGCTTTCCATCACGGTGCCCTGGTTGGACGCGCCGTCGCCGAAAAAGGCGAGGGCGACGCCGCCGGTGCCGAGCTTCTTGGCCGCCAGTGCGGCGCCGCAGGCGAGCGGCGGTCCGCCGCCGACGATGCCGTTGGCGCCCATCATGCCCATGCTCAGATCGGCGATATGCATGGAACCGCCCTTGCCGGCGCAAAGGCCGGTTTCGCGGCCATAGATTTCGGCCATCATGGCATGGACGTCGCAGCCCTTGGCGATCGAGTGGCCATGGCCCCTGTGATTGCTGGCGATCTTGTCGCGCCCGTCGAGATGCATACAGAATCCCGCCGCGCTGGCTTCCTCGCCGGCGTAAAGATGAACGAAGCCGGGAATTTCGCCGGTGGCGAATTCCACGTGCAGACGTTCCTCGAATTCGCGCACGGTTTTCATTATCCGGTAGGCTCTGAGCAAATCGTCCTTGCTGAGTTGCATGCTTATTCTCCCTGTTGGTTCGCGTGGCGCGAAGTTTCGTCCACGCGCGTCAATAATCCCTGCTCTGCGGCATACGCCATGACCTTCGAAATGTCGAGCGTAAGCGGACCGTCCCACTCCAGCCGCACGGCCAGTTTGTCGGTTGGCGAAAACTCTATCTCTCTCTCGCCGTCGAGCGCAACGACTCCGCGCGCGGCACGCAGCGGCACCGCTTCGCCGGGGCGCAAATCATTGACCGCCTCGATGCCGATATCGACCATCAGACCGGGCGCGAGCGGCGCCGTGACCACCATGGGCGCCGCTTGCGGCTCGGCCAAATTCAGCCACAACCCGCCTTTCGCGCCGCGCGCCACCGGGCGTATGATGCCGCCGATGGACGACAGACCGATGGCGTCGGCCTCGGCAAAGGACAGGAAAAGCTGATCCAGGCCATCGGCCCGCCACAAGGCGCGCGAGCCGACCCAGAGCGCCGTGCTGGTGCACAGATCGATCAGCGCCAGATCGCTGGCGACGCCATTGACGTCGATGCGAAGCGCCTTGTTGCGCTCCGATACCTCGGCGCCGGGGACCTGCCCGGTCGCCACCAGGCCGGCGGCGAGCCCGGCGATGGTCGCCTCGCGCATCGCCGGAAACACGTTGTTGGTGCCGGTCGAGAGCGCGGTCAGCGGGATATCTCCGGCGCGCGAGGCGACCAGGCGGTGGGTGCCGTCGCCGCCGAGTACGATGATGCCGCCGACGCCGAGCGCCGCCATCATCTCAACCGCGACCAGCGTATCGGCGGCGCTGCCCTCGACCACCATGTCGAGAAAGACGACCTCAGGCCAGGTCTGGCCGGCCGGCGGCGGCGTCTCCAGGGCATGGCGAATGCGATTTGCGATGCCGATCTCGTCGGGCATCATATAGACCGTGGCCACGCCGAGCGCGCCGAGCGAGGTAAACAGGCGGGTAATCATGTTGCGCTTTTCGGCGATGGGAAACACGGATGCCTGCGCCACCAGGCGACGGATATCGCGTCCCGCCGCTGGATTGGCGAGAATGCCAACCGAAGGCGTGTGATCGTCCAGGCTCATATCGTTACGCTTAGTTTCAGTACCATTGGGGCGGCGCATAATGAACTATCGGACGCCATTCGCCCAGCGCTTCTTTCGCCCTTTCGCCGGATGCTGACCGCGGCGTGGGGATAGTGTAATAACAGGCTCAAATGGACAGAACACAGCCGAATAATTTGCGGGTTTACGGCGTGCTGCTGCGCGCCGGGAAGGTGCTGATCGCGGCCGAAAGCGTGATGGGGCGCGACATTCTCAAATTTCCCGGCGGCGCCGTCGAGGCCGGCGAGACGCCGGAAGCGGCGCTGATGCGCGAATTCATCGAGGAAGGAAACCTCGCCGTGACGCCGGCTTATCTGCTACACGTTCCGGGCACCTTGTTCAGCCCCTGGACTCAGGGCGAATACACGCCCATCTATTACCGAGTGCGGGGCCAAGGCGCGCCGCGCACACCGGACCACGAAGAACTCGAGTTGATATTCATGGAACCCAAGCAAGCGATAGAGAGCGGCCGCATGGCCGCCCCCGAAATCCTCGCCCTCAAGCGCGCCCTCAATGGCGCCCCCAGCGGCGCCAACTCATCGTGAAGGCGGGCGGCGGAGCGCTGGCGCGCCTTATCCTTGTTGCGGCGCTGGCGGCGCTGGCCATGCTGGCGTCACCCGGCGCGCCGGGCGCGCCGGACGCCATGGCCCAGCAGTCGGCGTCGGTCGGCGTCGATGAAGTGCGCCTTGAGCCGCTGGTGCAGACCGTTCCGGTGATCGGGCGGCTGGTGGCGAAGCAATCCGGCATCGTCGCGGCGCAGATCGGCGGACCGGTCGCCGATATGCGCGTCTCGGTCGGCGATCGCGTCAAGGAGGGCGATGTGCTCGCCATTCTCGACAGCGAGCGGCTGAAACGTCAGCGCACCCTGCTTGCCGCGGAGGTGGCGGAAACGGCGGCGCAAATCAAACTCGCCGAGGCGCAGCTCGCCTTGCGCCGCCAGGAATTGGCGCGCCTCGAAGGCCTGCGCGATTCGGCGGCCTTCTCCAAGGGGCGCCACGAGGACAGCAGCCTGCAGGTCGTCGTGGCTGAGACCTCGGTCGGCGCCGCCATGGCGCGCCACGAGCGCGCGCTGGCCAACCTGGCGCTGGCCGAGATCGATTTGGACGACGCCCTGGTGCGCGCGCCCTATGCCGGCGTCATAACGCTTGAGCATACCGAGACCGGCTCATACGTGAATATCGGCGGCCCGGTGGTGTCGATGGTGGGCGACCGCAAGCTCGAAATCGAGGCCGATGTGCCGGCGGCGCGGATGCCGGCGCTGGAGACCGGCGTGGTGGTGTCGATCGCCTTCGATGACGGCAGCGAGCATGACGCGGTGGTGCGTGCCATCGTGCCGGAGGAGAATCCGCTGACCCGCACCCGCCAGGTGCGTTTCACGCCCGACGTGGAAATGACCGGCCGCATCCTCGCCGTCAACCAGTCGGTGGTGGTGCATTTGCCGGCCGGGCCGTACCGCGAAGTGGTCACGGTCCATAAAGACGCGGTGATCACGCGCCAGGGGCAGACATTCGTTTACATCGCCGCCGACGGCAAGGCGAATATACGGCCGGTTCAGACCGGCGCCGCGGTGGGCGGGCGCTTCGAAGTGCTGAGCGGCGTCACACCCGGCGAGCTTGCCGTCATTCGCGGCAATGAGCGGCTCAGGCCCGACCAGGACGTCACCATTGCCGGCGCCTCTTAAATGAATCTTATCCGCGGCGCCATCGCACGGCCGATCGCCATGATCGCGGCGGTGCTGATGATTATCCTGTTCGGCCTCGTCGCCCTGCAAACGATCCCCATTCAGCTCACGCCCGACGTGCGCAAGCCGGTGCTCACCATCACCACCGACTGGTTGGGCGCGGCGCCGGCCGAGGTCGAGCGCGAGGTGACCAACCGCCAGGAGGACGTGCTCAAGGGGCTCGAAGGCATGGCCCGCATGGTCAGCCAGTCGCAGGACAACAGATCCGAGATCACGCTCGAATTCAAGGTCGGCCATAACATGGACCGGGCGCTGCTGCTGGTCGCCAACAGTCTCGACCGGGTGGCGGGGTATCCCGAGGAAACCGACGAACCCTCGATACGCACGGCCAGCGCCGAAGACCAGGCCATCGCCTGGTTTATCATTCAACGCATTGAAGGCAACAATCGCCCGATTTACGAATATGGCGATTTTATCGAAGACACCATCAAGGATCGCCTGGAGCGCGTGCCGGGCGTGGCGCGGGTCAATGTGTTCGGCGGCTCCGAGCGCGAATTGCGCATCACGGTGGACCCCAAAAAGATGGCGCGCTACAGCCTCACCGTGCCCGATGTGGTGGCGGCGTTGCGCGGCGCCAATACGTCGATATCCGCCGGCGACCTTACGGAAGGCAAGCGCCGCTACATCGTGCGCACCGACTCCGAGCTGAAAACGCCCGAGCGCGTGCGCGCGGTGTTGTTGCGCAGCGCCGAGGACCGCGCCAGCGGCCGCCTCGGGCGCGTCACCCTGGGCGATATCGGCGACGTGCGGTTCGGCCACAAGGATCCGGTGGCGCGCATCCGTACGCTCGGCGAGCCGGCGATGGCGGTCAACGCCATCCGCGAGACCGGCGCCAACGTGATGGAGACCATGAAAGGCGTGCGCCAGGCGGTCGCCGAGCTCAACGAGTCATTGTTGCCCGAGGCGATGCTGACGCTTGAGCATGTCTATGACGAGACCGTCTATATCGATTCGGCGATCGAGCTGGTGCAGCAGAATATCTGGATGGGCGGGACCTTCGCCGTCATCGTGCTGATGCTGTTTCTGCGCTCTTTCGGTGCAACCTTGATCATCGCCATCGCCATTCCGGTCTCGGTGGTGGGCTCGTTCGTCGCCATGGCGCTGTTGGGGCGCTCGATCAATGTGGTGTCCCTGGCCGGCTTCGCGTTCGCCGTCGGCATGGTGGTCGATGCCGCCATCGTGGTGCTGGAAAACATCTACCGCCTGCGCCAGCGCGGCCTGTCGCGGCTTGAAGCCGCCTATCAGGGCGCCAGCCAGGTGTGGGGCGCGGTGTTCGTCTCGGCCCTGACGACGGTACTTGTGTTTGTTCCCATCCTGGTGATGCAGCTCGAGGCCGGGCAGCTGTTCCGCGATATCGCGGTCGCCATTTCGGTTTCGGTGCTGCTGTCTCTGGTGATCGCCATCACCCTCATCCCGTCGCTCGCCAGCCGCATTTTGAGCCGCTCGCGCGCCACCGCGGGCGCCGACACCGACGCCGACACCCCGCGCCGCTTTCCGATTCCAATCGTCGATCATTTCGCGCGCGGCTTTGTCGCCGTGGTGATGGGTTTCACGCGCTGGGTCGTGCGCGGGCGGCTGCGCGCCATCGCCGTGGTGGTGGTGGTGTGCGGCGGCGCCTTGTTTGTGGCGTGGCAGCTTTTGCCGAAGCTCGATTATCTGCCGGAGGGCAACCGCAATCTCGTGTTCGGCGTCGTGGTGCCGCCGCCGGGCTACAATCTCGATACCACCAGCGGCATCGCCGAGCGCATCGAAAACGCGGTGCGCCCGCTTTGGGCGAGCGAGACCGGCCCCGAATCCGAGCCCGGCGGGCCGCCCAAGATGGAGCGCTTCTTTTTCGTCACCTTGCGCTCGCGCGCTTTTGTCGGCGCGGTTTCGATGGAGCCTCAGCGCGCCGGAGAGTTGATCGATCCGATCCGCATTCCGGTTTTCAAGGAGCCCGGCACGTTTGGATTCGTCAGCCAGACCAGCCTCTTTGGCCGCGCCATCGGCGGCGGGCGCAAGATCGATCTCGACATCTCCGGCCCCGACCTGGAAACCATTCTCGAGGTCGCGGTCAGCGCCGTCGGGCGCCTCTTCATGGCGATGCCGTTCTCCGAGGGCAACCAGATGCGCCCGGTGCCGGGGCTCGAGCTGGGCGCCCCCGAAGTGCGCATCACGCCCGACCAGATCCTGCTTGGCGACAACGGCCTGACCGCTCTCGAGCTCGGCCTTACCGTGGATGCCTTCAATGACGGCCTCAGGGTCGATGAGATCACCATCGGCGGCAAGCGCTTCGATCTGATGTTGACCGGCCCCGAGCAAGCCGTCGGCCAGACCCAGGACATCGATTCATTGCCGGTGGTGACGCGCGACGGCACCATCCTGCCGGTCGGCGCCCTGGCCGATATCCTGGTCACCGAAGGGCCGACCCTGATTCGCCATGTCGAGCGCGAACGCACCGTCACCCTGGAAATCCGCCCGGCCGCGGCGGTGCCCCTCGAAGTGGCGATGGAAACCCTGAAAAAAGACGTCATCGGCGCGCTCGAGGATAGCGGCCTGCCGCCCGGCGTTTCCATGCATCTCTCCGGCACCGCCGATCAATTGACCAAGACCTGGGACGCCATGGTGCTCAATCTGCTGCTCGCCATCGTTATCGTCTATCTGATCATGGCGGTGTTGTTCGAGAGCTTCATCTACCCCTTCATCATCATGCTCTCGGTGCCGACGGCGGCGGCCGGCGGCGTGCTCGGCCTGATTCTCCTCAATTATGGCCGCTTCCAGCCGCTCGACATGCTGACGGTCCTCGGCTTCGTCATCCTTGTCGGCATCGTCGTCAACAATGCGATTCTATTGGTGCATCAGACGCTGCATCTCATGCGCAGCGACGATCTGGAAGTGCACGAAGCTATTCTAGAAGCGACGCGCAACCGCATCCGCCCCATATTCATGTCGACCGTCACCAGCGTCGTCGGCATGTTGCCGCTGGTGCTGTTCCCGGGCGCCGGCTCCGAGCTTTACCGCGGCCTCGGCTCGGTGGTGGTCGGCGGCCTGGCGCTCTCCGCCATCCTCACCCTGCTGATTATTCCGCCCATGATGACGGTCCTCGCGCGGAAGCCGCGTAAGAAAGTAAGCGTGGCATCGGCGCGTGAACAAAAAGCGGCGGAGGGAACATGAATAAGCCCTTCTTCCCGGAGGGGAAGAGGGGTTGGGGAGAAGGGGGAAACCAAGCGCGCGCAGCGCGCTCGTGTTTGTTACCTCGCGGACGCCGGTGGGGCATCCGCGTGTTTTTGTTTGTTCCCTCAAGCGCCGGGCGGTCGCATCCGCTCCCTTGGCTACCTCGTATTAACTCGGGCGTTCAGTCGCTTGCCGGAATGCAAGAGGCGCATTCCGGATAGTGGTGCCGCTTGGTCGAGTCTTTGTGGGTTCCAGCAAACGCCGCATCCGCCGAGAAACCTTGCTCCGGCGGGGTAAAGCGCTGTATACGCGCCGGCCATGGCCCCGCCCCTTCTCATCCTGCGCGATATCGAGCTTGGCTTCGGCGGCGCGCCGTTGTTGCACGGCGCCGAGCTGTTCGTTTCCGAGGGCGAGCGGCTGTGCCTGGTCGGGCGCAATGGCTGCGGCAAATCGAGCCTGTTGAAGATCGCCGCCGGCGTGCTCGAGGCGGATCGCGGCGAGCGCTTTCTCGAGCCCAGCAAGACGCTGCGCTATCTGCCGCAAGAGCCCGACCTGACGGGCTTTCTGAGCACCCTGGCGGCGGTCGAGGACGGGCTCGGGCCGGGCGGCGATGCACACCGGGCACGCACATTGTTGCGCCATCTCGGCCTCACCGGAGACGAGAACCCGGCGCATCTTTCCGGCGGCGAGGCGCGCCGCGCGGCGCTCGCCCGCGCCCTGGCGCCGGCGCCCGACATCCTGCTCCTCGACGAGCCGACCAACCATCTCGATGTGACGGCGATCGAATGGCTGGAGCGCGAATTGCAGGAAATGCGTGCCGCTTTGGTGCTGGTCAGCCACGACCGGCGGTTCCTCGAAAATCTGTCGCGCGCCACGCTGTGGCTGTCGGACGGCGCCACCCACCGCCTCGAGCGCGGCTTCGCCGAATTCGAACCGTGGCGCGACGATTTTATCGAGCATCGGGAAAGCGAGCGCCACAAGCTCAAGCGCAAGATCGCGGCTGAGACCGCATGGCTGCACAAGGGCGTCACGGCGCGGCGAAAACGCAACCAGGGCCGCCTCAGGGCGCTGATCGCGCTGAGAAAAAAACACAGTGAGCAGCGCGCCGCGCCGGCCAGCGTAAACCTCGAGGCCAGCGAGTCCGAGCAGTCGGGCAAGCTGGTGGTCGAGGCCGAGCATATCGCCAAATCCTACGCCGGGCCGCCGGTGATCGAGGATTTCTCGGCGCGCATCCCGCGCGGCGCCAGGGTCGGCATCGTCGGCCCCAACGGCGCCGGCAAAACCACGCTTTTGAATCTGTTGAGCGGAACCCTGGCGCCGGACTCAGGGACCATCCGCCTCGGCCACAATCTCAGCATGGCGAGCCTCGATCAAAAGCGCGAGCAGCTCGGCGCCGACGCCACCCTTCAGGACGCGCTCACCGGCGGCGGCGGCGAAATGGTCTCGGTCAACGGCAAGGCGCGCCACGTGGTCGGCTATATGAAGGATTTTCTCTTCCTGCCCGAACAGGCGCGCACGCCGGTCGGCGTGCTGTCGGGCGGCGAACGCGGGCGGCTGATGCTGGCGCGCGCCCTGGCGCGCCCGAGCAATCTCCTGGTGCTCGACGAGCCGACCAACGATCTCGATCTCGAGACCCTCGATCTGCTGCAGGAAACCCTCGCCGAATATGGCGGCACGGTGCTGCTGGTGAGCCACGACCGCGATTTTCTCGACCGCGTGGCGACCTCCGTGATCGCCTGGGAGGGTGGTACAAAATGGCTCGAATATGCCGGCGGCTACAGCGATATGATGCGCCAGCGCCGGGGCTCGCCGGCGCCGGCGCGCGACGCCGGCGAGGCGCGCAAAAGCAAGCGCAAGGCGCCGTCGACCGGCGGTGCGCCCGGCGCCACGGTCTCGGGACGCGCCAAGCTCTCCTACAAAGACAAATATGCGCTTGAGAATTTGCCCAAGCGCATCGAGGCGCTGCACGGCGAGATCGCGGCGCACAACCGGACCTTGGCGGATAGCGGGCTGTTTGGCCGCGACCCGCAAGCCTTCGAAGCGGCGGCAACGGCCTTGAGCGAGGCCGAGGCGGCGCTCAAGGCGGCGGAAGATCAGTGGCTGACGCTGGAAATGGCGCGCGAGGAGAGCGAGCGCGCCTAGACCCTTTTCGAGATTGAATGAATCAAATTAGGTCGAAGGGGATTCCCCTTT
>CAJXFT010000053.1 GCA_913053235.1 uncultured Alphaproteobacteria bacterium | reverse complement strand
CATGGCGAAAACCCGAAGCGCGGGTTCGCCACCGGGCGGTTGGTCGGCGGTCGGTTGGTCGGCGGTCGGTTGGTCGGACTGGGGCATCGCGCGTTGCTCCCTGTTGCGGCTTAAAAAAGCGCTGAGGTTATACACCGCGGCGACGCTCAAGCCCGAGAAAATTCATTCTTTTTAATTGCGGTTTACGAAAAATCATGACTTCGGCATGTAGATTTACCGGCGCGCCACGCAGACCGGTGTGGTGGGCTGACGATAGAGACAATGATTAGCGCGGAGCTGACCTATGTTTATGCGATTCTTCCACTCGTTCACCCTTCGGCGCGGCTTGGCCGTATTTGTCCTGTTGCCGCTTTTGTCGTCCCTGGCGCCGCTCGCCGCCGCGGCGGGGCAGGATATGGCGGCCCTGAACAGCCGGTCCTATTCGCCGATGCCGGAAGGCGCCGCCATCCAGATCGAGGCGCTTGATGACAACGATTTCAACCTCTCCATCGAGGAATTGTTCGCGCGGGCGCTCGGCCGCTCGAGCCAGGGCAGCGAGAGTGGCGCGGCGCGGCTCAATTTGACTTTCGATACGCTAGATCGCTTCGAAGTGAGCAAGCGCGACAATCTGGGTGAGATCTCGATCGATACCGACAGCGAGGCCAGCCTGCGTCTGAATATATGGTCGTCGTCACGCGACAGCATGCTCAACCGGCGCCAAAGCGGGTCGTTGAGAGGGCGTTTTTTGATCGTCGCAACATTATATGACAATGAGACGCAGCGCCGGTTGTGGGAGGCGGAGGCCAGTGCGCCGGCGCATGCGCGCAACGACAAAACGCGCCTGGCGAACCTGGTAATGAGGATTGTCGATCAACTCGGCGAGACCGCCCACCAAGAGGCGCTGTCTCTCGACTGAGCGGTGCGCCCGGTGGTTAGCGAATCGCGCTCTCCACGTCCAAAACCGCTTGCACCATCTTGTCCGCCTGGGTCCTCAACTCGAGGCCCTGGCGTCCGGGGCTCTCTTTATCGCGTCCGGCGGCGTCGAGTGTGTTGGTCAGCATTTCCAGGCTCAAATCGCGTGCCTGCGTGCCGTGACAATCGAGGCCGGCGCGCAACATGGAACTCGCCGCCCGCATTTTCGCCGTCAGGTTCGCGCCCTCGGCCTCGGCCGATTTGCGCTTGGTGATCTCGCCGCCAAGGGCGTAAAGCTCCGCCTCCGCCCGCTTAAATAAATCGTTCCGTTTCCGCGCCATGGGTGTTCCCCCGTCGATCGCAATAAACCAGCCAACTGTCTCTAGCGTGAGAGTGACGGGGGAATGTTTAGGAAGGGTTAAAGATTAACAATCCCATGACCAAAAATCTTTTCCCTCCTTCATGAAGAAGCGCGACATGACCATCTTGTGGACCTCGGAGGCGCCGTCGACGAGTTGCGCCTGGCGGGCATAGCGGTAC
This sequence comes from uncultured Alphaproteobacteria bacterium, assembly GCA_913053235.1. Taxonomy (GTDB): domain Bacteria; phylum Pseudomonadota; class Alphaproteobacteria; order UBA828; family UBA828; genus PTKB01. The sequence continues at coordinate 17,701 of CAJXFT010000053.1, read as the reverse complement.
ATCCATTCGAGCAAAGTATCGCGCGAGTAGCCGCGCGCGCCGCACAGTTGGATGCAGGTATCGACGACCCTGTTCAGGGTATCGGCGACCTCGACCTTGGCCATCGAGACTTCCTTGCGGGCGCGGTCGCCCTGGTCGAGCTTCCAGGCGGCGTACATGGTAAGGAGGCGGCCGGAATGGATGCGCATCGCGGCCTCGCCCATCATCCATTGCACGCCTTCATGATCGGCCAGTTTCATACCGAAGGATTCGCGCGCGCCGACATATTGCGAGGCGATCGACATGGCGCGCTCCGACATGCCGAGCCATCTCATGCAATGGGTCAGGCGTGCCGGGCCGAGGCGTATCTGGGTCGCGCGCAGGCCGTCGCCGACCTTCATCAGCAGGTTCTCCTCGGGAATTTCGAGGCCGTCGAAGCGCAGCTCGCAATGCCCGCCATGCTCTTCCGGCCCCATGATCGGCACCTTGCGGACGATCTCCCAACCCGGCTGATCCCTGTGAAAGAGAAACGCGCTCAAGCCGTTGCGCGCATCGTCCGAGGTCCGTGCGATGAGAATGAAATGATCCGACGCGCCGGCCCCGGTGATGAACCATTTATGGCCATGCACCACCCATTTATCGCCTTTTTTCTCGGCCCGGGTGCGCATCATGCCGGCCGGGTCCGAGCCACCGCCGGGATGCGGCTCGGTCATGACGAAGGCGGAGCGTAGCTTGCCGTCGATGATCGGTTGCAGCCATTTTTCCTTCTGCGCATCAGTGCCGACCATTGAAAGAAGGCGCATATTGCCGTCGTCGGGTGCGGCGCAGTTCAGCGCCGCCGGGCCGAAGATGGAGAAATTGGCCTCTTCATATATCACCGCCTGCTCGGTCATCGACAATCCCATGCCGCCGAGTTCCTTCGGCATTTGCGGCGCCCACAGGCCGGCCTCCTTGGCCTTGGCGCGCAGGCCCGCCAGTTTCTCAAGCGGGATATTCTCATGCTCGTCGAACGATTCGCGCGGGCCTTCGAGCGGGATGCAATTTTCCCTGACGAATGTGGCGACGCGCTGGCGAATCTCTTCGATTTCCGGCGATAGGGTAAAATCCATGTTCAGTGTCACCTTCCGGTTTTGATCGGGCCGAATTCAAGATTGGGAGTCGTTCGCCCGCTGGCGCAGGACGAATTTTTGTATTTTGCCGGTCGAGGTCTTCGGCAGGGGTCCAAATATCACCGCGCTCGGAACCTTGAAATGTGCCAGATGGTCGCGGCAAAAGGCGATGATGCTGTCGCCGCTGACGGCGCCGGCATCGGATTTGAGTTCGACGAAAGCGAGCGGCGTCTCGCCCCATTTATCGTCGGCCCTGGCAACGACCGCGACTTCCAGTACTTGCGGGTGGCGGTAGAGAATATTTTCCACTTCGATGCTGGAAATATTCTCGCCGCCCGAAATGATGATGTCCTTGGCGCGGTCCCTGAGCTCGATATAGCCGTCTTCATGCATGACGCCGAGGTCGCCGGTGTGGAGCCAACCGCCGGCGAAGGCTTTAGCGGTTTCCTCGCGGTTGGCGAGATAGCCCTTCATCAGCGTATTGCCGCGCAGCAGAACCTCGCCCATCGATTTCCCGTCGGCGGCCAGCGGGCGCCCGCTCTCCGGGTCGGCGACGATTGCCTGCGAGAGCGCCAGCATCGGCACGCCCTGGCGCGACATCTTTGCGGCGCGTTCCTCGACCGCCATATCCGGCCAATCGTCCTGCCATTCCGAGATCAGCGACGGGCCGAAACATTCGGTCAGGCCGTAGAGATGGGTGACGCGGAAGCCCAATGCCTCCATGGCGGCGATCACCGTGCTCGGCGGCGGCGCGCCGCCGACGATCACATCGACCTGCTGGGCAAAGCTTTGGCGCATCCGTGGCGGCGCATTGGCGATCAGATTGAGGACGATCGGCGCCCCGGCCATATGCGTGACGCCTTCGTCGGCGATCAATCGGAATATCCGTTCGGGCTCGACCCGGCGCAGACAAATATGGGTGCCGGCGAGCGCCGTTACCGCCCATGTGTAGGTCCAGCCGTTGCAATGGAACATGGGCAGCGTCCAAAGATAAACGCTGTCGCCGGTAAGCGCCGCGGCGACGGCGTTCGATAGCGCGTTCAGATAGGCGCCGCGATGGTGATAGACCACGCCTTTGGGGTTGCCGGTGGTGCCGGAGGTATAGTTCAGCGTGATCGCCTGCCACTCGTCCTCGGGACGGCGCCAGTCATGATCCGGTGCGCCGCCGGCGATGAAGCGCTCATAAGTTTCATCGCCAAACCCACTATCGCTTGGCTCCGCCTCGGGATCATCCACCGTGACCACATAGGGGCGCATGCCGGAATGCTCCAGAGCCTCTTTCAACAGCGCCGCCGATTCGCTGTCAACAATGACCAGCTTGCTTTCGCCGTGCTCCAGCAGACGTCCGATCAGCGCCGCATCGAGGCGCGTATTGAGGGCGTTGAGCACCGCCCCCGACATCGGCACGCCGAAATGCGCTTCCAGGGTTTCGGGAATATTGGGCGCCAGCAGGGACACGGTATCGCCGTTTTCAATGCCGCGCGCGGCCAGTGCCGCGGCCAGGCGGCGGCAACGCGCATAGGTTTCGGCGTAACTTTGCCGCCGCGCGCCATGAACGATGGCGGTGCGTCCGGGATGCACGCGCGCCGCGCGCGGCAGGAAATCCAACGGTGTCAGCGCCGCATGGTTCGCCGGGTTGCGGTCGAGGTCGATGTCGTAGCGGCTCTTGCGGGCCAAGCGGGCGCCCTCCTCATTATATTCGCAGCGCAACGTCTGAGCGCCGTGGTTTTGTATCGCGCGCCGCCAAAGGTCAAGCGCCGGCGGGTGGCGCCCGGCTTTAGGCCGCCGGCAAACCGCGGCGCCCTGTTTATTTCATTGCCGCGCCGTCGTCGGGTCGATCATTTTGCCGATATTCGTGACCTTCGTCGCCGGGAAACCGCTGAGCTTGGCATGGCGGTGAATGATGTCCTCGTCGACCGCCAAATAGACGCAGAACGTCTTGTCCGCGGCGACGAACGTTTAGACCCATTGAATGTCGGGTCCGAGCTCGGCCAGGACATCATTCGATTTCTGTGCCGCTTGGCGAAGCTGCTCGCGCTCAAGGCTGCCGACTTCGGGAATGTCGCGTTCGATGATGAATTTTCGCATGGTTTCTCTCCTCCGTAAGGTCTCCGAGGTTGCGCGAGGATTGTAGCCCAGTCAAATGCCGCGTTCGCCCATCACCGCGATACGGCCATGCCGGCGAGGCGTTAAATCCTTGTTAGGAATTTGCTAATACTGTTGGATTCGCACAACATTTTTTAGGAATCTCTGATGGCGCATTCTGCCCGGGTCTTGGTCGCCAATGGCGACCTGAAAACACTCAAACGCGTCAGCGATTGCATACGCCGGCTCGGTTTCGTCAACCTGCTCGAATCGGACGCCGCCAAGGCGATCAGCCGAGCCCGGACGGAACGGCCGGAAGTCATTTTTGTCGGCCTCGATTTCAACGACCGCGATGGCGCCAGCATCATCTCGGACATTAAGACCGAGGTTGCGACGCGCGATATTCCGGTATTCCTGACCTGCGGTGAAAACGAAACACCTGCCTGGTCCGAGAGTTGGGTCGCCCGTTTCGACGGGGTTGTTCGGTGGCCCTTCGATGATCAGCAGATTCAGGCGCATATGCGCGCCGGGCTGCGCCTTGGCACGATGCGGGCGGAGCTCAACAGACGGGCCGAGACGCTGCGCCGTTTCGGCGAAGAGAGCGGCGACAAATGGCGGGCCGAGACCGCCGAGGGCCATCCGCGTGTGCTGCTGGCGCGCAGCGAAAACGGCGGCAGCGGCGCCATCGAAGAGGCGCTGAAGGGATTTGCCCTGTTGGAAACCGAGCGTCTGGGGAGCAGCGTTCTCGATACATTGAGCGATTCCGATGTCGAATTGGTGGTCGTGGCGGCGAGCGGCAATTTGCAGTCCGCCCTCGACATATGCGGCGATATCCGGCGCAATCCGGCGCTTTTCCACATGCCGATATTGGCGATTTGCGAACAAAATCCGGATCATGTCGATCAGGCCTATCGCCACGGCGCCACGGCGGCCTATTCGCTGCCCGTCGACGTCGATGAAATCCGCGCGCGCGTGACGATGTGCGTGAAATCCCACCGTTTGCGCGGCTATATGCTGAACGCCTACCGCGTCGCCGGGCACCCGGCGGTCAGCGATAGTCGAACCGGCCTGTACAGCGCCGAGTTTTTTCGCCAGCACCTGCAAACCCTCTTGGATGACGCCTTTCGCTGGGACAAGAATCTGTCCTTGAATATCGTCTCGGTGCAAGAAATCGACCAAATCCGCGGCGAATTCGGCGTGGATGCGGCGAATCATTTCACCAAGCAGTTGAGCGGCATGATTTCGCGGTTGGTACGCGGCGAAGACCTTTGTGCACGGCTTGACGACACGACATTCTGCATCGCTCTGCCGGAAAGCCCGCTCGAGGCGACGAGCCCGACGATGCAGCGTTTGACCGGCGTCTTGCGGTTTACTGAATTTTCGCTGCTCGAGGTCGCCAAGCCGTTGGTTGTGCATCCGAGAATTGGCAGCGTCGAGTTCAGGCCGGGCGACGATGTGGATAATTTGATCGACAGGGCGATGTCGGCGGCGCTGGCGGAGAACGCGGCGTAACTCCCGATCGGCTCTTCCAGCAAATCAATATAATGTGATTCGAGCGGCGGCGTGACGGGCTGGAGATTCGCCTGATTGATCTCGCCCGGGTGCGCCTCTCCGGTTATACTGCCGGCATGAAAATATTGATCGTATCCGACACAATCTGCCCCTGGTGTTATGTCGGCAAGCGGCGCTTCGAGCGCGCCCTGGCCGAGCGCCCCGACGTTGAACCCGATATCGAATGGCGGCCGTTCGAGCTCAATCCGCAAATGCCGGCGGAAGGCCTCGACCGCAAGACCTATATGCGCGCCAAATTCGGCAGCGACGAGCGCGCCGGCGAGATTTACGCGGCGATCGAGAGTGCCGGCGAGGGCGAGGATATCCCATTTGCCTTTGATGACATCACCCGGGTGCCGAATACGATCGCTTCGCACCGGCTGATCGGCTGGTCGTTGGCGCTTGGCCATCAGGACAGCGTCGTCGAAGGCTTGTTTCGCAGCTATTTCCTCGAAGGCAACGATATCGGCGATGTCGATATTCTCGCCGAGGTCGCGGCGGCGGCCGGGCTGGACCAGGCCGAGGCCAAGGCCTATCTCTCCGGCGAGGAGGGTGTCGAGCAAACCCGGGCCGAAACGCAGGAAGCGCACCGCCTGGGAATTTCCGGCGTGCCGTGCTTTATTTTCGACGGCAAATACGCGGTCTCGGGGGCCCAGGAGCCGGAGGTTTTTTCACAGGTGTTCGACCTCGCCCTGCAGCCCGACGATGCCGACAAGGCGCAGGCGCTTTAGGCTTTGTCTAATGTTCTGATTTAGGGTTTGGCGGCGCCGGCTCGGAATCGCCGCCATTGCCCCCTTCCACGCCGTCGAAAATCGAAAATAGATTGCGCAGGAATCCCGGCGCCAGCACGGACAAGGGATTGACGGTAACTTTCGGCTCCGCCGTGGTGCCGGTCACCGAGTAGGTTGCGGCGAATATACCTTCGCCCTTGCCGCCGACCAGGAGATCGCCAAGCAGCGGGATATCTCCCAATATGCTGTTCACCGAGTAGGCGGGCACGATGGTGCCGCGTATATTGACCTCGTCGGTGTCGAGATTGACCTTGCCCGTGGCGTTGACTCCGATCGAGCTGCCGGCTGTTTGCGCGTCACCGATGGTGACGACGTCATCTTTCATCGCGAAAGGCAGGCGAAATGAGGAGAAGGCGATGCCGTCGCCCTCGAGCGCATCGAATATCCCGGTGAAGGAGGCGATGGCAAGAAGCTGCGCCAATGTGGGCGCGTTGATGACGCGGTAATCCTCGATTTGCACCTCGCCGCTGACCGGCGCTCCGGGTTCGTCATCATGCAGGGTGGCGTCCATGGTCAGGTGCCCGCCGACCGCATTGTCATAGATATCGAATGCCCGGGCCACCGAACCGGCATCGTCCGAGCGCACGGTGAGGCGGCGCTTGGCGCCATCGGGCTCGAGTACCAAACGGAATTGCGAGCCGCTGACCAGCGTCCCGGTGAGGAAAGCCGATTCCAGGCGCTCGGCATTGTTGACGACGCGCGCCCGGGCGTCCGTGATCTGCTGGTCGGCGCGGGTGATCAAACGGTCGACATTGGTTTCGAGAATGAAGGGCGGCAAATTCTCCTGCCCCGAATCCAGCAATTGGTCGATATAGGGGCGCAGATCCAGGCTCTTTCCGCCAACCTCCAGGATGATATTACCGTCATCGTCGCGCCGGTATTTGACGTTTACGTCATTGTCCCCGAGCAGGACATTGCCGAGCTCGGCTTCGATGAGCTCGCCATCTTCCATCCTGATGCTGGCGCGCCCCTTGACGCGCAGATTCTTCGACGTGAATTCAAAATTCGTAACCTCGACAGCCTCATTTTCGCGCAGTTGCGCCAGCACCAGGATGGAAGCTTCCTCGCCGGCCGGTTTTTGCCAGAACAGTTCCGGCATTTCCATATCCACCTGACTCGCGTCGAGCGCGGCGGTCACATGCTGGGCGCCATCATTGGAAATCGTATAAGAGAATTTCATGTCGAACGGCCCGCGCGCATAGGGCTCCAACACCAGGCCCAGTTTTTCCTGGGCCTCGGTATCGAGGATCGAGGTGACGTCGTATCTGCTTTGGTAAGGCGCTTGAGCCAGGAAATTCTCCCGCCATCTGACCGTCGACGGCATGCCTTCGACCAGAACGTCGCCGACGACCTCCATGCTGTTTTCGTCCAGCGTCAAGCGCAGAGTCCCCTGGCTGACGTCTTTGTCGCCGAACAGATCGATGACCGCGATATCGGTGAGACGGGCGACCGCGGCAAACTGCGTTTCTTCGATGGTGACGTCGCTGCGAAACGGAATTTGAATACCCACTTCGGCGTTGACATGGCCGCTGAATTGTTCCGCTTTGAAGCCCATCTTGCTGGGAAATCCGAGCCTGGGCCGGTCCAAAAGATTGATCGCGTTGTCGGCCGGGCCTTCCACGGCGCCGATAATGGTGAGCGTCGCGGTTTCCTGCAACAGGTCGGTAATCAATGCGACGCCGCTCGAGGAGTACATTTCATCGGCGCGGGCGTCGCGAAAGTCGAGCGACATGCTGGTGCCGGTGATGCGGCCGTGGCCATCGACGCCGAGCGCATTGGGCTGTTCGGGAAAATAAATGACCGTTGCATCGCGGAACTCGTAGGACGCATCCAGGGCGTCCGGACGCATGCCATTCTGCACCACTTCAATCTCGCCCGGCTTGATATCGAGCGCGGCGCTAAATCTTGTGATAACGCCGTCGAGGACATTCGACAAAATCCAGGTCCTGGCCTCGGTCAAGAGAAATTCGGGCCAATAACCGCCGAGTTCGGTAAACGGCATTTCCTTGAACTCGAATTCGCCGTCAATCCCCTCCTGGCCGGGTACGGCGAATAGTTGGCCGTGAAAGCTGAAGGCGGGTCCAGCGGTAGCGGCGCTGAATTCCTCCAGATTGACCGAATTGAGCCCGGCATCGGCGTCACCGCGGATGCGCAGCGAGGTGATATTCGGCGGCGCCGGAAAAACTTCGGGAGCATTGATTGACCCGGCGCCGCCGGTGAGGTCGAAGAATATCCGCTCCGTCAGTCTGCCCTCGCGCGTCATGGTGAATTTCAACTTGCCGGAAAGCGGCAGGCGCAACCCATCGAGTGCCTCCAGTTGAGGTGATATGCCGGCCAGCCTGGAGGGCGTGATTTCGCCGAAAAGGAGATTCGTGTGCACCCGTCCGTCGGCCCGGTCAAAGGCCGTCGCCGCCACCACTTTGAAGGCGACATCGGCCACTTCGATATCGGCCAGCAGTTCGCCGTCTATGCCCTTTTCATCGAGATCGAAAATGAGATCGGCTTCCGGCGCGTTCCACGACAGGTCCAGCATCCTGTCGTCGACGCTGAGCGCCGCCGCCAAGATACTGATGCGTTTCAACTGGCCGAGCGGATGATCGGTGCCCGGCGCGGCGAGAAAATCCGCCACCAGATCGTTGACGGCCTCGTCGGGCTCCTCGAATTCCGTGCCGAAGGCGAATTCCAGCCGGCCCTGCAAATTTCGCACGAGATGAACCTTGGGCCGAAGCAATTCGATGCTGGTCGGCGCAATCTGTCCTTTCAGGAGCGACAGCGCGCTCAAGCCGAGGGAAATTTCGGGCACGCTGGCGAGGATTTCGCCGTCGGGCCCGATGGCGTGGGCGTCGGTTATCAGAATGTCGAGGGATCGGTTCCAACCGGCCCAGGTCAGTATCGTATCTTCGAATTCGAGGCGGTAACTCAAATCCTCCGCTTCGAACGCTTCCTCGAGATAGGGCGAGAGAAAGGCGATCGAAACCGGCCCGCTCGACAATCGCCAGGAGGCGACGGCGAAAATGATCGCCAAACTGCCGAACACGGCCGCCGCGATATGAATAACGAATTTTGTTGATTTATGCATAAGCCGTTACGTCCGGCTTACGGCCGGAATCTTGACCCAACCCATTATGTCGCGCAGGTTGCACCTACATTGGTCGCGCACGACATCAACCGAACTGTTGTCTGAAACATGCCGAGTCTATCTTTATTAACAGATAACGGCGCCTTGCCGAAGCCCGCTGAGCCCGAACGCGCCAGCCGAGAGTTAGATATGTGGTGCCAGGAAGCCGAAGCAAGGGCCGGCACAAGGTCCACCGGTGAACCTGAATTGGCCCAATTCATGGCCGATTTCGCGGCGCGCGACGAAGGCCGGGCATTTCTCGAGGCGATTTTCGGCAACAGTCCATTCCTGTCGCAGAACCTGCGCCACGATCCGGCGATATTGCGAAAAGTGACCATGCAGGGGTTCGAGCCGGTGTTCGAAGAGATGCTGACGGCGCTGGCCGAGCGGCAATTATGGCGGCACGGGCGGTCGCAAGTCATGTCGGGCCTTCGCCTGGCCAAACGCGGCGTCGCGCTGACCATTGCCATGGCCGATATCGCCGGCGCCTGGCCGCTCGAGAAGGTCTGCCACGGCCTGTCCCGCTTTGCCGAATTGTCGATTTCCATCACCCTGAATTTTCTCCTTCTGCAAGCTCACAAGTCGGGGCAATTGGCGCTTGGCAATGCGGAAAATCCTGAATCCGGCTCGGGCGTCGTGGTTCTCGGCGTCGGCAAGCTCGGCGCCCGCGAATTGAACTACTCCAGCGACATAGATCTGCTGGTGCTGTTTGACGGCGAAAAGCTGGATTACCTCGGCGCTGACGGGCCCCAGCAAGGGCTGCACCGCATGGTCCGGGAAATGGTATCGGTGCTGAGCGAGCGCAGCGCCGACGGATATGTATTTCGCACCGATATGCGCCTACGCCCCGACCCCGGCGCCACCCCGCTCGCGGTTTCGACCGCCGCGGCGGAGCAATATTATGAGAGCCTCGGGCAGAATTGGGAGCGCGCCGCCATGATCAAGGCGCGCCCCGTGGCCGGCGACATCGAGGTCGGGACGCTGTTCCTCAGCCGCCTGGTTCCCTTTGTCTGGCGCAAATATCTCGATTTCGCCGCGATCGAGGATATCCATTCCATCAAGCGCCAAATCAATGCCCATAAGGGGCATCACGAAATCGCCGTCGCCGGCCACGATATCAAGGTCGGCCGGGGCGGCATCCGCGAGATCGAATTCTACTCGCAGACCCAGCAATTGATCTGGGGCGGCAAGGAGCCGGGCCTGCGTCTCGGCGCCACCTGCGCGGCGCTGCAGGCGTTGGCAGATGCCGGCCATGCCGACCCCGGCGTGGTCGAGGATTTGATCGCCGCCTATGCATTCCTGCGCCGACTCGAGCACCGCCTGCAAATGGTCGCCGACGAGCAAACCCATCTGTTGCCCAAAGAGGCCGAGGGCCTCGCCGCCATCGCCTGCTTCATGGGTTATGATTCGGCGGACCGGCTGGCGCGTGATGTGAAATTGCATCTCTCCCGCGTCGAAAGCCATTACGGCGCCCTGTTCGAGGGTTCGCCCGAACTCGGCGGATCAGAAGGCAATTTGGTCTTTACCGGAACCGAGGACGATCCCGACACGCTGCAAACCCTGAGCGATCTCGGATTCGGCGATGGCAAGGCGGTATCGGTGACCGTTCGCGGCTGGCACCATGGCCGCATTCGCGCCACCCGAAGCACGCGCGCGCGCGAGCTGCTGACGGAATTGATGCCGGGATTGCTCGGCGCATTGTCGCAGACCGTGAACCCCGACGCGGCATTCCGCCATTTCGACGAATTTCTCACCAACCTGCCGGCCGGCGTGCAACTGTTTTCGATGTTTTACGCGCGGCCGGGCCTGTTGGATTCGCTGGCCGAAATCATGGGCAGCGCGCCCAGCCTGGCCGAACATTTGAGCCGCCACCCGACACTCCTGGACGGCGTATTGACCGGCAGATTCTACGAGCCCATCGGCACGGTATCGGAGCTCACCAGCTATCTCGGCGACAGGCTTGGCGAGGCCAAGGACTTCCAGGACGTGCTCGACGCGGCACGGCGCTGGACCCATGACCGGGAATTTCAAATCGGCATGCAGCTCTTACGCGCCATGATATCGGGCGAGCAGGCCGGCGAGGCGCTGAGCGATGTCGCCGACGCCACCTTGCGCGGCCTGCTGCCGCATGTCGAAGCGGAATTTCAGCGCATCCACGGCGCCATGCCGGGCGGTGAATTCATCATTGTCGGCCTGGGCAAGCTCGGCGGCCGGGAAATGACATTCTCTTCCGATCTCGACCTGATCTTTATTTATCGCGGCGATGGTTCGCATCAGAGCGAGTCGGAGGGGCCGCGCGCCCTCCCCCTCAGCCAATATTACGGGCGTCTCAGCCAACGCCTGGTGACCGCGCTCGGCGCCCTGACCCCGGAGGGCAAGCTCTATGAGATCGATGCCCGCCTGCGCCCCTCCGGCCAATCCTCACCGCTTGCCTCGGAGGCCGGCGGGTTCGCCGAATATCAGAATAAATCGGCCTGGAGCTGGGAGCATATGGCGTTGACGCGGGCCAGGGTGATCGCCGGCAGCGCGGCGCTCGGTGAGCATGTGAAGGGCATCATCGGCGCCGTCCTGGCCAAGCCGCGCGACGATGCGGCGCTGGTCGGCGAAGTGGCGAGCATGCGCGCGCGCATCGACAAGGAGCGCCGCACCGACAATCTTTGGAAACTCAAACATGTACGCGGCGGTCTGCTCGATATCGAATTCATCGCTCAATATCTTCAGCTTCGCGAGGCGGCGCGGCATCCCGGAATTCTGTCTCAGGAAACCGACCGGGTTTTCGAACGGTTGGCGCGCTCCGGTGTCATGGCGGAACAGGATGCGGTGGAATTGGCCGAGGCCGCGCGCCTGATGCGCCGTCTGCAAGTGCTGCTCCGATTGACCGTCGGCGTCAGCCGCGACGAGGAGCAATATCCGGCCGGCGTACGCCAGGCGCTCGCCGCGACGGCCGGCGTCGAGAGCTTCGAGGAAGTGAAGGAAAAGCTCGTGAAAACGGAGGAGCGCGTGCGCGCCCATTATGCGCGCTATGTGCAACAACCGGCCGAAGCCGCGGATGGCGAAAAAAATGCCGGCGCCGAGCGCTAGCCTGGCCGCCGCCGCGTGCGCGGTCCTCAGCGAGCCCGATCCCGGCGAAAAAGTCGCGCGCACGCTGGCGAGTGCCGAGGATTGGCGCGCCGGCGATCTGACGGCCTCGGCTTCGCCCATCGCAATGCCGGTACGCCCGGCGCGCCCGGCGTCGCCGCAACTGCTGGCGCCCCGCCACATGCCGCGCCGGCGCTCCGCTGGCGTCGGCGGGCGCATCGCCCTGCTCCACGCGGTCGCGCATATCGAATTGAACGCCATCGACCTGGCCTGGGATCTGATCGGGCGCTTCGCCGGGCTCGATTGGCCGCCGGCGTTTTTTGACGACTGGGTCGCCGTCGCCGAGGACGAGGCGCGCCATTTCACCATGATCGAGGCGCGCCTGAACGAGTTCGGCGCCGGCTATGGCGAGCTTCCGGCGCATGACGGGTTGTGGCAGGCGGCAATGGCGACCGCGCATGACCCGCTCGCCCGCCTCGCCGTGGTGCCGATGCTGTTGGAGGCGCGCGGGCTCGATGTGACGCCGGCCATGATCGCGCGCCTTCGCCGCGCCGGCGACGCCGCCAGCGCCGCCGCGCTCGAGATCATCATGGACGAAGAAATCTCCCATGTCGCGGCCGGCTGCCGCTGGTTCAGCCATCTCTGCCGCGAGCGCGGCCTGCCCGAGACCGAGACTTGGCGCGCTCTGGTGGCGGAGCATTATGGCGGCGCCCCGAAGCCGCCCTTCAACGAAGCGGCGCGCCGCGCCGCCGGCATGGCGCCGGAGTTCTACGAATACTCCGCCTAATCGGCTTCGGCGCTCTCTTCACCGTCGTCGCCGAGCACGCCGATGCGCTGAGCCAGCGAGGCCGCCATGAATTCGTTGAGGTCGCCATCGAGGACGGCGTCGGGGTTGGTGTTTTCGATATTGGTGCGCAAATCCTTGACCAGGCGATAGGGCTGCAAGACATAGGAGCGGATCTGGTGGCCCCAGCCGATTTCGCTTTTTTGCGCGTTGAGCGCCTGGGCTTCTTCCTCGCGGCGGCGCAATTCGGCCTCGTAGAGACGCGCCTTCAGCATCGACATCGCGGCGGCGCGGTTGCGGTGCTGCGAGCGCTCGGCCTGGCACTGGACGACGATATTGCTCGGCAGGTGGGTGATCCGCACGGCGCTGTCGGTGCGGTTGACATGCTGCCCGCCGGCGCCCGAGGCGCGGTAGGTATCGATGCGCAGATCCTTCTCCTCGATGTCGATTTCGATGCTGTCGTCGATCACCGGAAATACCCAGACGGAAGCAAAACTGGTATGCCGCCGGGCATTCGAATCAAAGGGCGATATGCGCACCAGCCGGTGCACGCCGCTTTCGGTCTTGAGCCAGCCATAGGCCATGGCGCCGGAAATCCTGACGGTGGCGGATTTGATGCCGGCTTCCTCGCCGGAGCTTTCCTCGATCCACTCGACCTTGTGGCCGCCGGCACCGGCCCAACGCACATACATGCGCAGCAGCATTTCCGCCCAATCCTGCGATTCGGTGCCGCCGGCGCCGGCATGTACCTCGAGGAAGCAATCATTGCTGTCGGCCTCGCCGGAAAGCAGGCTCTCCAATTCGAGCAACTTGGCGCGGTTCCGAAGCTCGCCGAGCGCGCCTTCGGCTTCGGCAAAGCTGTCCTCGTCCTTTTCCTCCTCGGCCAATTCGGCGAGCGCCAACGCGTCTTCGAGTTCGCTTTCGAGATTGCGGTAACCGCTGATCGCCTGATCGAGCCGGGTGCGCTCGCGCATGAGCGACTGGGCCGCCTGCTGGTCGTTCCACAGCTCCGGGTCCTCGGCGCGCGCGTTCAGCTCCTCGAGGCTTTTGACCGCCTGGTCGAAGTCAAAGATGCCTCCTCAGCAGAAGCATGGACTGCCTGATCTTTTCCGCCAGGTTGAGGATATCGGCGCGCATGATGGGTTCAGTATAAGCCGCCGGACCCTTCGGTCAAAACCGGTGAATCACCCGCGCCATCCTGATTGCCGGCCCGTTGGCTCGGCGGGCTCGGCTCGGTGCCGATGCGGAAGGCTTCCAGCAGCACGTTTACGTCGCCCTGGCGCGCCGCCAAGCCGGTCTGGCTGTCAACGCGTACGAAGCGAATGCCGTGCGGCACGCGAAACGGCACCGCCGGCGTTTCGCCGAGCGCTTGGCGCATGAATTCGCGGAATATCGGTGCCGCGACCTTGCCGCCGGATTCGCGCCTGCCGAGGCTTTTCGGATGATCGAAACCGACATAAACGCCGACCGCCAGATCGGGCGAAAAGCCGATGAACCAGGCGTCGCGGAAATCATTCGTGGTGCCGGTTTTGCCGCCTATCGGTATGCCGAGTTCCTTGATCGAGCGCCCGGTGCCGCGCAGCACCACGCCCTCGAGCATGGAGACGATCTGATAGGCGCTTGACGGATCGGCCACCTGTTGGCGCATATCGGGCAGCAGCGGCGGCGCCTGATGGTCCCAGGCAATTTCGCCGCAGGTTTCGCAGACGCGGCCGTCGCGGGTATAGATCGTGCGGCCGTGGCGATCCTGAATGCGTTCGACAAATGCCGGGTCGATATAGCGCCCGTCATTGACCAGCATCGCGTAGGCCAGGGTCAGGCGCAAAACGGTGGTTTCCCCGGCGCCGAGCGCCATCGACGGCATCAGCGGCAGGTTGGGATGGACGTTGAAGCGCTTGGCATAGCCGGCCACGACGTCCATGCCGAGCTGCTGGGCGATGCGCACGGTCATCAGGTTGCGCGATTTTTCCAGCCCCAGGCGAAGCGTGCTGGGGCCGTAAAATTTCTGCGAATAATTCTCCGGCTTCCATTTGCCGAGCCCCTCGCCCTGATCGATCACATAGGGCGCGTCGAGGACCACCGAGGCCGGGGTGAAACCGTTGTCGAGAGCGGCGAGATAGACGAAGGGCTTGAATGCCGAGCCGGGCTGGCGCTCGGCTTGCGTCGCCCGGTTGAATTGGCTGAGGGCGAAATCGAAACCGCCGGAAAGCGCCAAAACGCGTCCCGTATGGGGGTCGAGCGCGACCACGGCGCCGCTCGCCTCGGGGATCTGGCGCAGCGCGAAGCCGGCCGGCGCATCGTCGCCGGCATCGACCGCTTCGACATATATGACGTCGCCGACGGCCAGCACCTGGTCCGGGCGTTTGATTTTTTTACCGAGCCTTTGGCCTTTCAGCGTTTGCCGCGCCCATTCCAGTTCTGCCACGGAAAGTTCCCCCGCCGCGCCATCCACGAGCAGGAATTGCGCCGCCTTGGGCGTGATCGTATGCACGAAAGCGAGGCGCCAGGGAACTTGCGGCAGCTTCGCCTCGGTGGCTTTGAAACGCGCCAGCCAATCCTCCGCCCCGGCGCCGATATTGGCCAATGCACCGCGCCAGCCATGGCGCCGGTCATAGGCGATCAGGCCGTCGCGCAGCGCCTTGTCGGCATGGCGTTGCAGCGTCGGGTCCAGCGTCGTGCGAACCGAAAGCCCGCCGCGATAGAGTTCGGTCTCGCCGAATTTGTCGAACAGCCAGCGCCGGACTTCCTCGGTGAAATAGTCGGCTTGCACATATTCTTCCTGGTCGCGCTTCGCGGTGCGCAGCGGCACCAGCATGGCGATGTCGGCTTCCTCGCCGCTGATCTTGCCGTTCTCGACCATTTGCGAAAGCACCCAGTCGCGCCGCGCAACGGCGGCATCATATTCCTTCGCCGGGTGGTAATTATTCGGCGCCTTGGGCAGGGCGGCGAGATAGGCCGCTTCGGCAAGGTCGAGCTCATCCAGCGATTTGTTGAAATAATTTAACGCCGCGGCGGCGACGCCGTACGAACGGTAGCCGAGGTAAATCTCGTTGAGATAAAGCTCCAGGATCCTGTTTTTGCTGAAGGTATCTTCGATACGAATGGCGAGAATGGCTTCCTTGAACTTACGCTCCATCGAGGTTTCGTTGGTCAGCAGAAAGTTTTTGGCGACCTGTTGGGTGATGGTCGAAGCGCCGACCAGGCGCTTGTCGGAGCCAAAATTGCCGATATTTTGAATGAGGGCGCCGGCGACGCTGATCGGGTCGAGGCCGAAATGGTCATAAAAACTCTTGTCTTCGGCCGACAGGAAGGCATCGACGACGCGCCTGGGCATGGCGCCTATCGGCACGAAGACGCGCTTTTCCGTGGCGTATTCGGCGACCAGCCGGCCGTCTCCGGCATGCACCCGTGTCATGGTCGCGGGTTCATAGGCGGCGAGCTGGCGATGGTCGGGCAAATCCCGCCCGTAGTGATAAAACAGATAGACCACGCCGGCGACGACTATAACCAAGGCGAGCAAAAGCCCGGCCAGCGAATAGAGCAGGATTTTCTTCATTCGGCGCCGGCTCATTCGTCGACTGAGCCCATCTCGGTCTCCATCTTAAAAGCGTGACGGATCAATAATAACAAAATGTGGCGCGTTTATGACGCTTGCGAGCAAGACTCATGACGCGAAAAAAAACCTTCGATTGCCTCGGCGACACGGCGCATGAGCGCGTAGCGCCCGGCCTCCGACAGCAGCATCTTACGGTCCTTGCCGTTCGACATATAGCCCATTTCCACCAATACGGAAGGCACATTGGGCGCTTTCAGGACGCGAAAACCGGCGAAACGGTGGGTGCGGCCGAGCAGTTTGGTCGATTTTTTCAGTTGCGGAATAAGTTCGCCGGCGAATTTGGCCGAACAGGTCATCGTCGAACGCTGAACCAGGGAAATAAGAATCTTGCGCACATCTTCCGCGTATTCTTCCGAATTGCTGACGTCAAACAGGGAATCCGCCTCGTTTTCGCGCGCCGCCAGGGCTTCGGTTTCGGCGTCCGAAGCCTTTTCCGAGAGGGTGTAAACGGAGGCGCCGCGGATCTTGCGGTTCTCATGCTTGTCGGCATGAAGAGAAATAAACAGATCGGCATTCAGGCTCTGCGCCTTTTCGGCGCGCGCCGACAATGACAAATATTTGTCGCGCCGGCGCGACAGAACGACATCGTAGCCCAATTCGATCAGCGTGATCTCCAACGCTTTCGCCGCCGCCAGGGTGACATCCTTTTCAAATATGCCGTTGCCGGACACTGCGCCCGGATCGGCACCGCCATGGCCCGGGTCGATGAAGATCAGCAGCGGTTTTGACGTTGCTCGAACGAGTTGCCGTGGGCGCGGCGGCGGCGGCGGCGGAATCCTGGGCGCCACATTGGCTGCCACGTTGGCCGTCCTGACGGTTTGCTCTGTGGTCTGCTCGGTGCCGCTTTGAGGCGGCGGCTGGCGCCGCGAAGCGGCCGGTTCGATGGCCTCCACCGAGCTTAATGTGGAGGGCCGGAACGCCCTCCCGGCGACCTGACCGAGATCTATGACGAGGCGGTAGTAAGCGGATTTCCCCGGCGCCAGGATGAAGGCCTGGTTGACCGTGGCGGGCGCTCTCAAATCGACGACTATTCGCGCCGTCTCGGTTTGAAACTGACCATATCTGAGGGCGCCGACGAGGCCCCGGTTGAGAGTTAGCTGTTTGTCGTCGAGCGCCCATCCGGCGCCCAGCAGGTCGACGACGAGCCGGTACGGATCGGCCAAGGTATATATTCGAAAAGCCACATTTTCGCTGAGGTCGAGCACGAATCGCGTGGCATCCTCATATTGTCCGACGCGCGCGCCGGTGACGGTGGGTCTGGCCTGCAAAGCGGCGCTGAAACCCGCCGTTAACAACGATAACAACGTCAACATGCAGATAAATATCCACAAATTTCGCATCACGAGGGCGAATCACCTGTTGGTTGACGGGCGCCTATTTCTAACATTTTTACCGCTATATTTCGCCCGTCGCGTCTTGACCGCGCGCCACAAAGTGTTAAATCATTTGTCGCGTCCCGTCGCTCAGAGTATCATACGGGTGCGAACCAAGTTTTGATAATTTACCTGTCCACCGTTGGAGGTGGCGACACAACCCGATAATTTTGTTCATGGCGGTCTTCCGCGCCAATGTTGGAACGGCCGACGCGCG
>CAJXFT010000052.1 GCA_913053235.1 uncultured Alphaproteobacteria bacterium | reverse complement strand
ACCTGTGACCTCTGCCTTCGGAGGGCAGCGCTCTATCCAGCTGAGCTACGGGTGCGTTTTGGCGCGGGGTGGTGGGCGCGGGTCTAATCTAGCGCCTGATGGGGGATTGTAAAGCGAGGTGCGGCGTTCAGCCGGCGTTGCGCAGATATTCGGGCAGCCTCTCGAGCAGGCGTGCGATATCCTCCGCATCGACGAAGGCATGCACCGACAGGCGGACCCGGCCGCTGTCCGCCCACAGCAAAATGTCATCTTGCGCAGCCAGCGCCATCAGGCGCTCGGCGGTTGCGTGGGTGAAGCAGATGTTGCCGGCGCGGGCTTGCGCTGCCTCGGGCGTTGTCACGCTGAGGCCGAGGTCGATGAGTTCGTGCCGCAGCGCACCGCCGAGCGTCCGCGCATGGTCGGCGATCCGATTGATGCCGATATCGGCGAGATAGTTGAGCGAGGTGCGTAATAGATAGACGTCGAGATGGTTGGGGTTGCCGGCCTCGGCGCGCCCGGCGCCCGCCTTCAGCTCGTACGAAGCCGGCGTCGCGCCCGGATTGGCCGAGCTCCAGCCGATGCCGAGCGGATTGAAATCGGGCCAGCGCGGCCGGTTCCAGGCGAGGATACCGGTCTGCGTTCCGAACAGCCATTTATAGCCGGCCGAGACCATGAAATCGGCGGCGCCGCCGTCGACCGGCACCACGCCCAAGGCATGGCTGACATCGACCAAGAGCGCGATGCCGCGCCGGTGCAGCGCGGCGGAGAGGGCGGCGATATCGAGCGCCTGGCCGGTCAGATAGCTGACCTGACTGACATAGACGATGCGCGTGCCGGCGTCGCAGGCGGCGATGAGGTCATCGATATCGACCAGCCAGCCGTTCGGCTCGACCATGCGCGCCTCGACGCCGAGCCCTTTGAGCCGAGCGAAGGCATATCTGCCGGAAGCGTATTCGAGCGCCGACGTGACGACATTGTCGCCGGCCCGCCAATCGAACGACGACAGCACCGATGCGATGCCGGCCGAGGCGCTGCCGACAAGGGCGAAATCATCCGCCGCCAGGCCGGTCATGGCGGCCAGGCCGCGGCGCACTTCTTGCGCCACTTCCCAATGGGCGTAATAACCCGGAAATCCCCGCGCCTTATGCTCGGCATATGCCTCGAACGCCTGGCGCTGGGCTTTCAGCAACGGCGGCTGGCCGCCCGTCGCCAGATGGGTTATGCCCTCAAGGCCGATGAAATCGCTCTTGGGTGCCAGCATGGCGGCGGCTCTTAGGTTTGCACGGCGTCGCCTTCGAGATAGCGCTTCGGCCAGGCGATGCCCTGCCAGGTCCAGGTCTCGACCGGGTCGAGGCGGATGAGCCAGCGTTTCCAGGTCATCGTCGGCTCGAGATAGCTCGGGCCGTTGGCGCCGTAATATCTGAGCGACATGGTGCGCGCGACCTCGACCCAGCGGCCGCCGACATTGGGCTCCTCGACGATCACGGCTTCGCACTGGGCGGCGAAATTGCGCTGCACGCCGGCCCCAGGCGCTTGCGAATCATCGGCCGCCGAGGATTCATCGATGGTCACGGCGCAGCGCGGCTGCGCCTTCAGGAAATGCGCCCATTTCGATTTGGCCCGCGCCACCAGCCATAACGCCTCGCCGTCCCACTGGTACCAGCACGGAATGGCGTAGGGCCAGCCTTTGGCGTCGAGGCAGGCCACGCGGGCGAGATTGGGCTCGTCGAGAAAGCGGTCGATCTCGTCCTGGCTCAACTTGCCGACTTTGCCGCGCCAGCTCTCTTCTTTGTTGTCCTCACTCATATTTCTCTCCCATCGATTTAGAGCCGCGCCCGACGCGCTTCCGTGCCGGCATCGCCAACAAGGCTTGCATGATATTGCCCGAGGCGGTCGAGCCCTTGGCTCAGCGCTTCGGGCGCCGCGGCGAGCGACACGCGCACATAGCCCTCGCCGCAGGAGCCGAAATCAAGGCCGGGGACCACCGCCACGCCATGCGCATCCAGGAGCGTCCTGGCGAATGTTCGGCTTGGCACCGCGGCGCCGCGAATATCGATCCACAGATAAAACGCGCCGTCGGGGGGGTGCGCCGGGACGCCATGTTTGCCGAGCACATCGAGCGCCAGTTGGCGCCGCGCCGCATAGGCGCCGCGCATCTCCGCCACCACCTCTTGCGGGCCCTCCAGCGCCGCCAGCGCCGCCCATTGGCCGGGCGTGCTGGCGCAGCTGATCATCGCCTCCTGAAGATTGGCGAGCACCGGCGCGATATCGCGCGGCACCACCATATAGCCGATGCGCCAGCCGGTCATGGCGTAGGTTTTCGAGAAGCTGTAAACGGCGATAATGCGCTCCCTGTGGCCGAGCGATGCGGCGCTGACGAATTTGTCGGTGTAGGTCAGGGCGTCATAGGCCTCGTCGCAGACCAGCCACAGATCATGCGCCACGGCGAAGTCGAGCAGCGCCACCATGCGCGCGCGCGGGATCACCGAGCCGATCGGATTGAGCGGCGTGTTGATCAGCAACAGCTTGGTGGCCGGGCTGACCAGCGCTTCGAGCTCACCCATGTCGGGCAGGAAATCGTTCTCGGCGGCGACGCGGTAGCTCTGAATATTGGCCGAGCGCAGTGTCGCCATCATGGTGAAATTCGGCCATGACGGATCGGGCATGAGCACCCCGTCACCGGGCTCGACGAGGCCGGCAAAAGCGCTATAGAGGGCGCCCATGGCGCCATGCGTGACGACGATCTCATCGCTGTCGACGGTGTAGCCGTTCTCGGCCTTTAGTTTTTGGCACAAGCGCTGGCGCAGCTCGGGCAGGCCGGCATTGTCGATATATTTTGTATGGCCGGCCCGGGTCGCTTGGGCAGCCGCCTCGACGATGTGCGGCGGCGTCGGAAAATTGGGCTCGCCGGGCGCCAAGTCGATGACGTCGGCCTTGCCGGCGATCAGGTTAAACGTGTCGCGAATCCCCGATGACGGCATCGCCGCCAGAGACTTGCCAAGCTGCATCGCGCGCACTCCTTTCGTTCGGCGCCGGGCGCCGTTTAGTCCGCCGCGGGTGCGGCACCCGGCCCACCCAGCCAGCGGGTGAGAAAATTATCCAGCCAACGGCGCATCGATGGATTATGCCTGGGCGCCGCGGCGCGCTGTTGCGCCGCCGTTTGCGCGCCGGGCAGGCCGAGCTGCGGCGCGCCCTTCTCCGAGGTGATCCAATATTCCATTGTCTTGGGAATCATCTCCGGGTGAAACTGGACGCCATAGGCGTTTTCGCCGTGGCGGAACGCCTGATTGTAAAACGCCGTGCCGCCGGTGGCGAGAAGTTCGGCGCCGCGCGGCAAATCGAAGCCCTCGCGGTGCCACTGATAGGCGGTGAGGCGCTCGGGGAAAAGCCCGCCGCCGGCCGGCGCCGCGTTTATTTCGTGATAGCCGATCTCGCGCACGCCTTCGGGATGTTCCCACACCTCGGCGCCGAGCGCATGGGCCATCATCTGGGCGCCCAGGCAAATGCCGAGCAGCGGCGCGCCGCTGTCGAGCTGGCCGGCCATCCAGGCGATTTCCTCGGCGATGAAATCCATCTCGGCGGCGTCGCCCACCCCCATCGCGCCGCCGAAAACGACGGCGCCGGAAAAGCCATCCGGTTTGCCACCCTTGAGCGGCGGCAGCGCATCGCCGAGAAACGGACAGCAGATTTCCGTCGCGTAACCATGCGCGTGCAGCGCCTCGGCCACGGCGCCGGGTTCGGCGCGCTCCGAATGTGTGATGAAGATTATCCTGCCGCCCTGCATCGCCGCCGCTGCCCTCGAATTCGCTTCGCTGGCAATCCAACCCATTGTTTTTTTTACGTTTTTTTTGCCATATTTCTAAAGTCCGTCGGAAATTAAGCCGGACCGGTCGGGCGCCGACACTCCCCTTACAGGGCGATCCCGCCGGAGGCAACAGTTTACCATGCGCGCCGCCTGGCCGGCGGCGGTGGAATTTGCGCTGTTGCGCCCGGCGCACCGGGTGATAGCATCCGAGGCGAGAGAATTCGATATGCCGCGTCGCGCGGCGACTTGCCGGGACGCGGAGGGGAATCGCTTGAGTTCTCTCGGTTCCGGGGGGGAGCCTATGGACTTGCAACTCTTTCTGGTCGTACTTGGCCTGTTCGTGCTGCTGCTGATCGCCAGCCTCCTGCAGCCGGTGGCGCGGCGCCTGAATTTTCCCTTCACCGTGCTGCTCGCCGCCGCCGGCGTGGTGCTCGGCATCATCGTCCTCGTCATCCCCGACAAGAGCAACGCCGGCATCGCCGGAGATTTCCTGCACGCCATCGAGAATCTGGATATCACCTCCGAGGCGGTGTTTTTCCTGTTCCTGCCGGCGCTGATATTCGAATCGGCCATGAGCATCAATGTGCGCCATCTGATGAAGGATATTAAGCCGATCCTGATGCTCGCCGTGATCGGCCTGCTGATCTCGACCTTCGCCGTCGGCTTCGCCATGGAGGCGATCTCGGGCGTCGGCTTTGTCGCCTGCCTGCTGCTCGGCGCCATCGTCTCGGCGACCGACCCGGTGGCGGTGGTGGCCATATTCAAGGATCTCGGCGCGCCCAAGCGCCTGACCATCCTGGTCGAGGGCGAGAGCCTCTTTAACGACGCCACGGCGATCGTGCTGTTTATTATTCTCGCCGCCGCCATGGTGGGCACCGCCGAGGCGTCGGCGGGCTCGGCGGCGGTCGATTTCATCAAGGTTTTTTTCGGCGGCATCGCGGTCGGCCTGGTGGCCTCGCGCGCCATGGCCTGGCTGATCGGCACCATGCGCAACATGCCGCTGGTCGAGGTCACGCTGACCGTCGTCCTGGCCTATCTGTCGTTCCTCATCGCCGAGCATTACCTGCATGTCTCGGGCGTCATGGCGGTGGTCACCGCCGGCCTGGTGATGGGCTCCTACGGGCGCACCAAGGTTTCGCCGGCGACCTGGCACGCGCTGCATGAAACCTGGGAGCAGCTCGGCTTCTGGGCCAATTCGCTGATTTTCTTCCTGGTCGGCATCCTGGTTCCCAACGTGCTCAAGGATTTCACCGGCGAGCAGGCGATTTGGCTGGTGGTGCTCGTCGCCGTGGCTTTCGCCGCCCGCGCCGCGGTGCTGTTCGGCGTCCTGCCGCTGATGATCCGGGCCAAGCAGAGCCAGGCGGTCAGCGGCGCCTTCAAGACCATCATGTTCTGGGGCGGCCTGCGCGGCGCCGTCTCGCTGGCGCTGGCGCTGGTCATCTTCGAGACCGACGGCGTCGATCAGGAAGTCAAGAATTTCATCGTCGTGCTGGTTACCTGTTTCGTGCTTATCACGCTCTTCGTCAACGCCACGACGATCCGCTTCGTGATGGCCATGTTCGGGCTCGACAAGCTCTCGCCCGCCGATCTGGCGGTGCGCGACCGGGTCATGGCGCTCTCGCTGAGCCGCATCCGCGACGAAATTCACGATGTCGCCGAGGCCCAGCAGGTGGCGCCGAAACTGGCCGGCGAAATCTCCGAAGATTACACCAAGCGGCTCAACGCCCTGGAGCGTCAGATGTCGCACACCACCGAGTTCGGCGAGGATGACCGGGTCAAGATCGGCCTCGGCACATTGGTCAACCGCGAGCGCGAAATCTATCTCAAGCGGTTCTCCGACGGCGTCGCTTCGGACGATATCACGCGCGCCCTGCTGACCGGCACCGACACGCTGGAAGACGGCATGAAAGCCGACGGCGTCGATGGCTATGACGAGGCGGTGAGGCAAAAACTCGGCTTTGGTCTCGGCTTCCGCGTGGCGATGTATATGCAACGTAAATTCGGTCTCACCGGCGCCCTGCAAAACCAGCTCGCCGAGCGCTTCGAGGTCTTGATCGCGACGCAAACCGCACTCCGCCAACTGCTCGCCATGACCGCCAAAAGCATGGAGAGCCTGCTCGGCGCCGGCGCCGCCGAGCAGCTTGAGGAAATCATCCGCCGGCGCGCCGGCGCCACCGATCAGGCGTTGGATGCGCTAAAGCTGCAATATCCCGAATATTTCGATGCCGTGCAGAGATGCCATATCGGCCGCGTCGCCGTGCGCCTTGAGGATCTCGATTACCGGCGCATGCTTGCCGAGCAGCTCATCAGCCCCGATGTTTACAACAATCTGATTCAGGACCTCGATTGGCGGGCGCGCGATTTCGAGACCATGCCCGAGCTCGATCTCGGCCTGAAGCCTGAAATCATGGTCGCCAAGGTGCCGTTTTTCGCCGATCTGGACCGTGCCCGCATCCGCCAGATCGTCGCTCTCTTACGCTCGCGCCTGGTGTTGCCGGGCGAAAAAGTGGTGACCAAGGGCGAGACCGGGGATGCCATGTATTTCGTCTCCACCGGCGCATTGGAAGTCGATATCGGCGCCGCGCCGATACGCCTGGGCAGCGGCGATTTCTTCGGCGAGATCGCCCTGGTGCGCGATATGCCGCGCAACGCCGATGTCGCGGCGCTCGGCTACTGCCAGATCCTGATGCTGAATGCGCGCGAATTCCGCACCCTGATGGAGTCCCATCCCGATCTCAAGGATACCATCGAGCGCGTCGTCGCGGAGCGCCTCGGCGACAAGTAGCGACCCTGATTCAGGTCACATTTTCGTTAGCGGCAAATAAAGTACACGATGTTAACTCCCCTTTAAATATCAGACCTCCAAAATGGCTTGGTTAACCGTAGACAGAAGCGTTTTTGAGGAGACACTGCCGATGCTCTCGCGACGTTCCATCGAGACACTGATCGATCTGGCCGAAAACAAGCTCAGCCAGATCATTCCCTTCGACCGCGACGATGCGCGGGAGATCAAGATTCTTCAGTCCTGCGTCGACGAGTTGAAGGCCGGTGCACCCTCGACCTCCCACAACCGCCGTGCCGCCCGCATCGAAAACCAGGCGACCACGCACTGACATCCGATTCGGCGCGCAATCGTCGCGCGCCGTAGCACCGGGAACGCCGCCCGGCCGAAGCAGGATATTGAATGATTCTGCTCCAGTTTTAGGATTGTAGAGCGCGGCCGGCGGCGATCACCCGGCCCCTCCTTGTCCCGCCATCCCGCAATTTGCTTGCTGGACCACTCCGCACCGCTATGATCCGCCCGAAGGCGCCATTTCCGCGCGCCATACGGGTGAGGCAGCATGCGCAGCAGCGCCGCCATTTATTATCATCCCGAGGGCTTCGACACCTCGGGCAGCAAGCTCATGGGACGCCAGGCCGCCGGCGAGGCGTTTCTCAAGGCCTATGCCGAGAATGGCGGCATGGCGACGCTTTATTGTTACTGCAAATCCGAAGCCATGTTCACCGATTTCAAGGAGCGGCTGGCCACCCTCACCGGCGCTCAGCAAACGGCGCAATGGATTCCGCACCAAAATCCGAATGATCTGGCCAAGCCCGGCTGCCTGTTCGTGCCCGGACCCAATACGGCGGATTTGGTGTGGCAGCGCCGTCATTTCGATGCGCGCGGCTACAGCGTCTGCGGCGTCACCCATACCACGGCTTCCGAAGGCATCATGGACAGCATCGGCGACCTGATGGTGGCGCCCTATCAGTCCTGGGACGCCGTGATCTGCACCTCCGAGGCGGTGCGCGAAACCTATCGCCAGGTGCTGGAGGAATGGGGGGAATATCTTAACGAGCGTACGCGCGGCCTGGCCAACGCGCCGATTCAGCTTCCCGTCATACCGCTCGGCGTCGATTGCGCCGGGCTCAAGGCCGAGGGCAAGGCGCCGCGCTGGCGCCAGGAATGGCGCGCCCGCCACGACATCGGCGAAGACGATATCGTCGTTCTGTTCATGGGCCGGCTCAGCTATCACGCCAAGGCGCACCCGCTGCCGATGTATCTCGGCCTCGAGAACGCGGCGCGCGAGAGCAAGCGCAAAATCCATCTCATTCAGGCCGGCTGGTTCGCCAACGACACCATCAAAAAGGCATTTGCCGAAAGCGCGCGCACGATCTGCCCTTCCGTCAACGCGATCTTTCTCGATGGCCGCGACGGCAATGTGCGCCAGTCGATCTGGTATGCCGCCGATATCTTCACCTCGATGTCGGACAATATTCAGGAAACCTTCGGTTTGACGCCGCTCGAGGCGATGGCGACTGGTCTCCCGGTGGTGGTGACCGACTGGAACGGCTACCGCGATACCATCGTCGACGGCGAAACCGGCATCGCCATTCCGACGGTGTCGCTGCCGCCCGGTCTGGGCGGCGATATCGCCTTCCGCCATGCCGCCGGGCTGGACAGCTATGACCGTTATCTCGGCCATGCGAGTCTCTGTACCAGCGTCGATGCCGGGGCTTGCGCAAAAGCCTTTCAGCGCCTGATCGAGGATGCCGATTTGCGCCGCCGCATGGGCGCGGCGGGGCAGAAGCACGCCGCCGAAAAATTCGATTGGCCGGTGGTGATCGCCTCCTATCAGGCGCTGTGGGATGCGCTCGCGGCGCGCCGGCGCGCCGCCGCCATCATTGCGCCGCGCCCCGAGGGCGGCTCGGCGCATCCGTTGCGCAGCGACCCCTTCGCCCTGTTCGCCGGCTATCCGACGGCTGTGCTCGACGGCAAGGCGCGCATCGCGCTCAACCCCGGCGCCGCCGGAAGCTGGTTCAAGGCGATTCGGCAAAACCCCATCGTCTCGTTCGCGCCCTACCTCTTCCTGCCCGGCGAAGAGACCGACAATCTGCTCGCCAAGATGGGCGAGGCCGGCGAGAGCGAGGTCGACGCGGTGCTGAAACTGGTGCCGGCGGAGAGCCGCGGCCTGGCCCACCGCACCCTGGCCTGGCTGACCAAACTGAACGTCGTCCGCGTCGTCAGCGCGCGCAAGCGCGCCGGCGGCTGAGGCGCGGCCAAGAACGGCAGAGTCAAAATCATGGAAATCGCCGCGCCGCTGGAGATTCACCGCGAAACGGTCGATCCCGAATGGATCGATTATAACGGCCATATGAACGTCGCCTATTATCTGATGGCCGCCGATCACGCGATGGACGCCTTCGGCGACCATATCGGCCTGGGCGAGAGCTATACGAAGGCCACCAACAGATCGACATTTGCCGTCGATATGCGCATCGTTTACTTGCGCGAACTCGTGGTCGATGCGCCGATCCGCGTTACCGCCCAATTGATCGCCTTCGACGCCAAGCGCATCCATGTTTGCCTTGCCCTGCGGCATGGCGGGGAGGGCTGGGTATCGGCGCTCAGCGAATGGGTGCTGGTGCATGTCGATCTCGGCGCCCGCGGTTCGCTGCCGATGCCGGAAAAAACCCTGGCCAAATTGAGCGCCATTATGGCGGCGCATAAGGGCCTGGCGCGCCCCACCGCCCTGGCGCGGCCATTCGGTCTCGCGCGGGCCGGCGGATAAGTTAGGGCTTTCCGGGCGCTGCCGCGCACTGTACATCTATGGAATGACGGTCTTGTTTACCAAGAAAATTCTCCGCGCCACAGCCTTGCCGGCCCTGTTGGCGGCCCTGCTGATCTCGTCCGCCGCCTCCGCCGCCTGCACCGATACGCCGGCGCCCGGCGTCGATTGGAAGCGCTGCTCTCTCGACAATCGGCATTTCCAGGACGCCAACCTGGTCGGCGCCAATTTGCGCGGCGCCTTCTTCGCGCGCAGCGATTTTTCCGGTGCCGATTTATCCGCCATCGATGGCCGGCGCGCCAAGTTCGTCACCGCCACGCTCAACAACACCCGCTTCGACGAGGCGCGCCTGATCGGCGCGGATTTCACCACTTCGGAACTCGCCAACGCCTCGTTCAAGGGCGCGGATCTGCGCCGCGCGCGCTTCTTCCGCGCCAATTTGCGCGGCGCCGATTTTACCGGCGCATCGCTTGGCGGCACCGATTTCCTCAAGGCCGATCTCAGCGGCGCCACCTGGATCGACGGCAAGACGATTTGCCCGGAAAACTCCATCGGGCAATGTAACTGACGGCTCGAGGGCAACGAACGGCGTGGGCGCGGCACCTCCGGAGCATCCGTTCAGAGAGAGAGTGCTGCGCCTGGTGCGCAGCGAGCAGGTCATTCTTTCCCTGTTGGCGGGGCTGGTCGGCGTTGCCGCCGCCTATGGCAGCATCGGATTTCGTGAGCTTATCGCGCTGATACAGGGCGCCGGTTTCGCCTCCATGGGCGGGCCGTTGGTCGCGGCGGTGGCGCAATTGCCGTGGTGGCAGATCGTCGCGGTGCCGGCTTTGGGCGGCCTCGCGGTGGGCTTGCTGGTGCGCTTTTTTCAGGCCGGCGCGCGGCCGCACGGCGTTGCCGAAGTCATGGAGGCGAGTGTCCTGCGAGGCGGGCGCATTGCGCTCAAGCAAGGCGTGGTGGCGGCGCTCGGCGCCACCATCTCGATCGGCTCCGGCGCTTCGGTCGGGCGCGAGGGGCCGGCGGTGCATATCGGCGCCAGCCTCGCCTCATGGCTCGGCCAGCGCCTCAAGCTCAGCCGCTCATTGTCGCTTACCCTGCTCGGTTGCGGTGTCGCCGCCGCCGTCTCGGCGTCGTTCAACGCGCCGATCGCCGGCGCCTTTTTCGCCCTTGAAGTGGTGATCGGCCATTATGCGCTCAGCGCCTTTGCGCCGGTGGTCATCGCCTCGGTCGCCGGCACCATCGTCGCGCGCGTTCATCTGGGCGATTATCCCGCTTTCATCCTCGGCGAATTGGAACTGGTATCTTTCTTGGAGCTGCCGGCTTTCGCTCTGCTCGGCGTGGTCAGCGCCGGCGTTGCCGTCGTTTTCATGCACGGTATTTTTTTACCCAATCGGCGTGGCAGCGCACCGTCGTGCCGGGCTGGCTGCGTCCAGCGATCGGCGGCGCTGCCGTGGGCGCGATTGCGCTCGTGCTGCCGGAAATTCTCGGCGTCGGCTACGAGGCGACCGATCGCGCCCTGCACGGCGCCCTGCCGCTGTGGCTGCTCATCGCCCTGCTCGGCGCCAAGATCGCCGCCACTTCTCTATCCCTCGGCTCGGGTTTTGTCGGCG
The DNA here is from genome assembly GCA_913053235.1 of uncultured Alphaproteobacteria bacterium. Lineage (GTDB taxonomy): Bacteria > Pseudomonadota > Alphaproteobacteria > UBA828 > UBA828 > PTKB01. Next base: position 8,330 of record CAJXFT010000052.1, on the reverse strand, counting down.
GCGTCTTCAGCCCGTCGCTTTTTACCGGCGCCATGACCGGCGGCGCGTTCGGCCTGATTGCCGCCTCAGTGCTGCCCGAGCTTTCCTCGTCGCAGGGCGTCTATGCCATCGCCGGCATGGGCGCGGTGGCCGGCGCCGTACTCGGCGCGCCGATCTCGACCATCCTGATCGTCTTCGAACTGACCGGCAGCTACGAGATCACCATCGTGGTCATGGTCGCGGTGGCGGTGGCGGCAATGATCACCGGCCAACTTGGCGCCCGCTCCTTCTTTCACCTGCTGCTGCTCAGGCGTGGCCTCGACCTGGTGGAAAGCCGCGAGGCCGGCTTCCTGCGCGAAACCCATGTGTCGGACTTCATGACGCGCGACTTCACCAGCCTGGCGCCGGACGCCGGCATCGCCGAGGTCAAGCGCATATTGAGCCAGGATCACGACGCCGACATCGTCGTCGTCGGTGCTGACGGGCGGCTCCTCGGCATGGTCGGTTTCGCCGATATCAAGGATGTCGCCTTCGAAGCCGGGCTTGACAGTTTGCTTAATGCCAAGGATTTGCTGCGCCCCGGCGCCGAGACGCTGGTGGCCGAAGATGTGCTGGCGACGGCGGAGCAAAAGATGGAGGCGAGCAACAGCGACCGTCTGGCGGTGGTGGCGGACGATGAATCGGGGCGCGTCATCGGCATCGCCCACCGCGACCGGGCGCTCAAGGCGCACAGCACGGCGCTGCAAATCGCCTGGCGCGAAACCAGCGGCGACCGGCGCAAACGGCCGCGCTAGGGGTGGCGGCGTTTGCGCGCGTGGAATGGCGGCCTCGCGATGTTATATATATAGGGCTGTCGATTCGTTGGATTCTGGCCACTGGGCGAACGCAATATGAGCGACCCATTCGATCTTGCCGCCGTGGCTGAAGATGAGCCCGCCACATTGCGGTCCGATGCGCCGGAGCCGGCATATCTGGCGGCGCTCAATAGCGAGCAACGCGCCGCCGTCGAGGCGGTGGAGGGCCCGGTGCTGGTCCTCGCCGGCGCCGGCACCGGCAAGACCCGGGTGCTGACCACCCGCCTGGCGCATATCCTCTTTCAGGGCAAGGCCTTTCCCGGCGAAATCCTCGCCGTCACCTTCACCAACAAGGCGGCGCGCGAAATGACCGAGCGCGTCTCGCGCCTCATCGGCCGGCCCGCCGAGGGGCTATGGCTCGGCACCTTCCACGCCATGGCCGCGCGGATCCTCAGGCGCCATGCCGAACTCGTCGGCCTCAAGCCCGATTTCACCATTCTCGACAGCGACGATCAGGTGCGCCTGTTGAAGCAGCTCATCCGGGCGGCGGATGTCGACGAGAAGCGCTGGCCGGCGCGCACGCTTTCGATCGTCGTGCAGCGCTGGAAGGATCGCGGATTGACGCCGGATAAAGTCGCCTCCGCCGACGGCGCCGAGGAGTTCGCTAACGGCAAGGCGCCGGAGCTTTACCGCCGCTATCAGGAGCGGCTGAAAACCGTCAACGCGGCGGATTTCGGCGATCTCCTGATGCACAATCTGACCATCTTCACCGCCGAGCCCGAGGTATTGGCGCTATATGAGCGGCGCTTCAAATATATCCTGGTCGATGAATATCAGGATACCAATGTGGCGCAATATTTGTGGCTGCGCCTGCTGGCGCGCGCACGCCACAATATTTGCTGCGTCGGCGACGACGACCAGTCGATCTATGGCTGGCGCGGCGCCGAGGTCGGCAACATCCTGCGCTTCGACGAGGATTTCCCCGGCGCCGAGGTGATTCGCCTGGAGCGCAATTACCGCTCCACCGGCCATATTCTGGGCGCCGCGTCGGGGTTGATAGCCCACAATGCCGGGCGCCTCGGCAAGACCTTGTGGACCGAGGGTGGCGACGGCGAAAAAGTCGGCGTCACCGGCTGCTGGGACGGCGACGAGGAGGCGCGCATCGTCGGCGAGGCCATCGAGGCACTGCAACGCGGCGGCGAAAGCATTGAGAATATGGCGATTTTGGTGCGCGCCGGCTTCCAGACCCGCGCCTTCGAGGAGCGCTTCGTCGCCATCGATCTGCCCTACCGGGTGATCGGCGGCCTGCGCTTCTATGAGCGCCAGGAAATCCGCGACGCGGTGGCCTATCTCCGCGTGCTGGCGCAGCGCGACGACGATCTCGCCTTCGAGCGCATCGTCAACCTGCCGAGGCGCGGCCTCGGCGACGCCACCCTCGGGCTCGTCCATCGCCTCGCCCGCGCCTCGGATTGCTCGCTCTACAATGCGGCGGAGATGCTGGTCGAGACCGACGAGCTGAAGGCGAAACCGCGTGGCGCCCTGGCCGGGCTGCTCAAACAATTCGCCGCCTGGCGCGCGCTGGCCAAGCAAGCGCCGCATTGGGACGTGCTGAGCGCCGTGCTCGACGAATCGGGCTATCTCGAGATGTGGAAGAAGGACAAAACCCCGCAGGCGCCGGGGCGGCTTGAAAATCTCGAGGAATTGACCGGCGCCCTTGAGGAATTCGAATCCTTAAGTGAATTTTTGGAACATGTCAGCTTGGTCATGGACCGCGAGGAAGGCAGGGGCGAGGAGATGGTCAATCTCATGACCCTGCACGGCGCCAAGGGGCTGGAGTTCGACAGCGTCTTTCTGCCGGGCTGGGAAGAGGGCCTGTTCCCGCATCAATTGGCGCTCGATGAAAGCGGCGCCGAGGGCCTCGAAGAGGAGCGCCGCCTCGCCTATGTCGGCCTCACCCGGGCGCGCAAGCGGGCGCATATTTTGAGCGCCGCCAACCGCCACATCCACAATCAATGGGTCAGCGCCCTGCCGTCGCGCTTTATCGACGAGCTGCCGGCGGACCATAGCGAGGCGCGCAACCGCGACGGATTCCCCGTGGTGGCGGCGATGGAAACTGCCTCGGGCGGCACAGCCGCGTTTAGCCCGCGGCGCCCCCGCGCCCGCCCGTCGGCGCAAGGACTGGACGCCGAAACCTGGAAAAAAGAGCCGGCCGAAGGAAGCCTGGCCGTGGGTGCGCGCATCTTTCATCAAAAATTCGGCTATGGCCGAATCCGCTCGGTCGACGGCAGCAAGCTGAGCATCGCGTTCGAGAAAGCCGGCGAAAAAAAGGTCATCGACCGTTTTATCGAGCCCGCCTGAGACCATTGCCGGCTGGCGCGTCGATCTGACGATCCCTGAATATTTGCGCGGCGAGTTTGAAACGCTGCTTGAACAGCGCGCGGCGGTGGTCTCTTCGGCCTTGCTCGATGAGGGTGGCGATATCGAGATATCGCCGCGGCGTTTGTGGCGCCTCAGCGCCTATTGCAGCGACGCGGCGGAAGGTGCTGCAATCGCCGCAATGCTTGTACAAACCGCCACCCGCCTCGATTTTGCCGGCCTCGATATCCGCAGCGAGGCGGTGCTTGACGAAGACTGGGCGGCCACCAGCGCGCAAAGATTCCCGTTGCTGTTCGCCGGGCGTTTCGTCGTGCATGGCGATCATCTTCGCCCGCCGCCTGGCCGCCTGGCGCTCCGCGTCAATGCCGGCAACGCCTTCGGCTCCGGCGCCCATGGCTCGACGCGCGGCTGCCTGTTGGCGCTCGACGCCATCGCCAACCAGCATGCCGTGCGCCGCGCCCTCGATCTCGGTGCCGGCTCAGGGATTCTCGCCGTCGCCATCGCCAAATGCTGGCGCGATGCCGAAGTATTGGCGGCGGATATCGACGCGGCGGCGCTGGCGGTGTCCGACGCGGTGGCTGAGGCGAACGGCGTCTCGGGCCGCGTCCGCACTTGTCTCAGCGACGGCTTCGCCGCCTCCCAGATTCACGAGAGCGCCCCCTATGACCTGATATGCGCCAATATTCTCGCCGATCCCCTGCGCGGCATGGCGCCGCAACTGGCGCGCCATTTGGCGCCCGACGGGCTCGCCATATTATCGGGGTTGTTGCGGCGCCAGGAGGCGGAGGTCGAGGACTCGTATAACCGGGCGGGATTGCGCATCATCGATCGCATTCGAATCGGCGACTGGGCGACTCTGTTGTTGACCCATTGAGGCCGAGGCCGCACAACAGACGGCATGAACGAAAAAACTCCCGCCTATGAAGGCGATGACGGCCTGGGCGAGTTGCTGCGCGCGGCGGGCGTGGCGGCCTCGTTGAGCGAGGTCAAGGAGCTGCTCGCCGGCATCGCCGCGGCGCCGCGCCCGATCGACGATGGCGAATGGCTGCAACTGGTGGCGCCGGCGCCGGCCGGCGCGCTGCGCCGACAGCTTGTCGCGCTGCGCCAGAAATTGGCGACGGCGGATGACGGCATCGGCCAGGCGGATGCCGGCGCGGCGCGGCTGGCGGAATTGCGCGCGACGCTCAAGCAACATGGCCTTGACGGCTTCGTGGTGCCGCTGGCGGATGAGCATCAGGGCGAATATGTGGCGCGCCGCTCACGCCGCCTGGCCTGGCTCACCGGCTTCACCGGCTCCGCCGGCCTGGCCCTGATATTGGCCGAGAAAGCGGCGCTCTTTACCGATGGCCGCTACACGCTGCAAATCGATCAGCAAACCGATGCGGCGCTTTATGAGCGCCATCACATCACCGAATCGCCGCCCGAAGCCTGGCTCGAGGCGAATCTCGGCGGCGCCATGAAGATGGGCTTCGATCCCTGGCTGCACAGCGCCGATCAGCGGCGCCGGCTGGGCGAGGCGTGCGAGCGCGTCGGCGCCGAGCTGGCGCCATGCGAAAGCAATCCGCTCGACGAAATCTGGCGCGCCCAGCCGCCGCTGCCGGTGGCGCCCATCGTAGCCCAGGAGATTCGCTTTGCCGGGCGTGAATCGGCCGACAAGCGGCGCGAGATCGCCGCCGAGTTGAAACAGGCGTGTGCCGGGGCGGCGTTCCTCAGCGCTCCCGATTCGATTGCCTGGCTCTTGAATGTGCGTGGCGCCGACGTCGAATGCGCGCCGCTGCCGCATTCCTTTGCCGTGCTGCAAGCCGACGGCCGGGTGCAATGGTTCGTCGATTCGCGCAAGCAGGTGGCGGAGCTGATCGCCCATCTCGGCAATGAGGTGTCATCGCGGCCGCCCGATGAGCTCGGCGCCGCCCTCGATTCGCTCGGCGCCGCCGGTGCCGCGGTTCTCGTCGATCCCGCCGGCGCGCCGGACTGGGCGGTTCAGCGCCTCGAGGGCGCCGGCGCCACGATCATCAGGAAACCCGACCCCTGCATATCGCCGAAGGCGCGCAAGAACGCGGCCGAGCTCGACGGCATCCGCGCCGCCCATCTCAGGGACGGTGCGGCGCTGACGCGCTTCCTGTGCTGGCTCGACGGATTGGACGGCACCGAGGGGGTCACCGAGATGGCGGCGGCGGAGAGGCTTGCGGCGTTCCGCGCCGGCGGCGCGCACTACCGGGGGCCGAGCTTCGCCACCATCTCCGGCGCCGCGGCCAATGGCGCCATCGTGCATTACAGCGTCACGCCGGTGAGCAACCGGGCGCTCGAAGCGGGCTCGCTTTATCTGGTCGATTCGGGCGGTCAATATCTCGACGGCACCACCGACGTCACCCGCACCGTCGCCATCGGCGCGCCGACGGCGCAATATCGCGACCGTTTTACGCGCGTGCTGAAGGGCCATATCGCACTGGCGCGGGCGCACTTTCCGAGCGGCACCACCGGCACCCAGCTCGACAGTCTGGCGCGTCAATTCCTGTGGCAGGCCGGCCTCGATTACGACCATGGCACCGGCCACGGCGTCGGCGCCTATCTCAACGTGCATGAGGGGCCGCAGCGCATATCGAAGCATCCCAGCCGGGCGGCGCTCGAACCCGGCATGATCGTCTCCAACGAGCCCGGCTATTACAAAGCCGGCGCCTACGGCATCCGCATCGAGAATCTGGTGGCCGTCACCGCAGCTCCCTCCCCTGAGGGCGCCGAGCGCGCCATCCTGGCTTTCGAGACGCTGACGCTGGCGCCGATCGACAGGGCGCTGGTCGATGCGGCGCTGATGAGCGAAGAGGAGCTCGACTGGCTCGACGCATATCACGCCCTGGTCGTCGAGCGTCTGGCGCCAGCGCTGGAACGATGGCCCGATGTCGCCGAATGGCTGGCCGCGGCGGCGGCGCCGATCGATCGCGCGCCGATCTAACGCTTGCCGGCGGCGATCAGATAGGCGATCACGTCGGCCCGCGCCTGGGCGCTTTTGAGCCGGAATTCCATCTTCGCGCCGGGCACAAAGGCCTCTGGGTCGGCGAGCCAGCGGTCGAGCCGCTCGGGCGTCCAGATAAAGTCGGCAGCCGCCAGCGCCGGCGAATAATCATGCTGCGGCGCGGTGCCGGCCTGGCGGCCGACCACCTGATAGAGATTGGGGCCGAAGGTGGTGAATTTTCCCGCCCGCACGGAATGACAGTTGCGGCACTGCTTGAATATTTTGCGCCCCGCCGAGCGGTCGCCTTCGGCGGCGTTGGCCGGGTTGCCCAGCCAGGGTTGGCCGATGGCAACCGCCATGGCGAGAAGTAAGACCAAAACAAGTATCCGCATGCGCCCAGCATGCGGATTGCCGCGTCATTCTCAAGCTATTCGCCGCGCAGGTTGCGTTTGCGCTGCTCCTCGTCGAGGGCGAGGATCATGAAGGCCAGCTTGCTCATATCGGTCGCCGACCAGCCGGCGGTAACGCGCCCATCCTTCCACAGGACGGACAGCGCCACCTCTTCGATTTCATCGAGATTGTCGAGCCCGCTACTGAAAATTTCGGCCGGGGTCGCGCCGCGCAAGCTTACAATATCCGCCATCTATCTCTCCATCTCCCGTGAACCGTCAGATCGCTCGGCTGTGGCGCGCCACCTCGGTGCGCAGATAGCTGTCGAAGGCGGCGCAGACGATGCGCAGAAGCGGCCGGCCCGAAGCCGTCACATCGATGCGCCCGCCGGCGATCTCGACCAGCCCGTCGCGCCTGAGCGTCTCCAATTCGCCAAGTTCCGCCGCGAAGCTCGCCGCCGAGAAATCGCTGTCCTCGCAGATCGCCGGCAAATCCACGCTGAGGCGGCACATCAGGCTTTCGATGATGCGGCGGCGCAGAATATCTTCGGCGCTGAGCGCGATGCCGCGCTCGGCGGCCAGGCCGTGCGCGTCGATGGCGCTGTTATATGCCGGGGTGCGCGCCGCGTTCTGGATATAGCCTTGCGGCAGGCTGCTGATCGCCGAGGCGCCGAAGCCGATGAGGACGCCCGCCGCATCGTCCGTATAGCCCTGGAAATTGCGCCTGAGAAGCCCGTCCGCCAGCGCCCGCGCCAGGCCGTCTTCGGGCCGCGCGAAATGGTCGAGGCCGATCCATTGATAGCCGGCTTTTTCAAACAGGCCGGCGGCATCGAGAAACTGCCCGAGGCGTTCGTCGGCGTCGGGCAGCGCGTCCTCGGCGATCAGTTTTTGATGCGGTTTGAACCATGGCACATGGGCATAGCCAAACAGCGCCACCCGGTCGGGCGCCAGGCTGACCACCTGCGCCGCACTGTCGGCGATGCCGGCGCGGCTTTGTTTGGGAAGGCCGTACATCAAATCGATATTGAGCTTCTCCACGCCATGGGCGCGAAAGGCATCGACCATGCGCCTGGTCATATCGAAGGGTTGGATGCGGTTGATCGATTTCTGCACTTCGGCGTCGAAATCCTGGACGCCGAAGCTGGCCCGGTTGATGCCGACCTCGGCCAGCGCCGCGACATTTTCCTCCGGCAGATCGCGGGGGTCGATTTCGACCGCGATTTCGGCGTCGGCGGCGATGGCGAAAGCGGATTGGATCAGGCCGAACAGGCGGCGCCAATCCTCGGGCGCCAGCAGGCTCGGCGAGCCGCCGCCGAAATGGATATGGCTGATGCGCCTCTGCCCGCCCAATATCCGCGCCACCGATTCAATTTCGCGCTCAAGGCGGCGCAGATAATTGGCGACCGGCTCATAGCGCCGCACCACGGTGGTGTTGCAGCCGCAGAACCAGCACAGCGAATCGCAAAACGGAATATGAAAATAGAGCGACAGCGGCAGCGCCGCATCGAACGCTTCCAGCCACGCCCTGTAGCACGCCGCCTCGACGCTCGGCGTGAAGTGGGGCGCGGTCGGGTAACTGGTATAGCGCGGCGCCGGCCTGTCGTGGCGGCGAAGAATTTGCTCCTCCATGCGGCGCAGTGTGGCGCGCCGGCAACGCCCGGTCGTTGATTTGCATCAAGCCGTGCCCGAGCCGCCGGGAAATCCACATAAATGCCGCTATGGGTACTTGCGCCGGCGGCGGTGAATGCGCATCTTGCGGGCGGGCCTGTAGCTCAACTGGTTAGAGCCGGCCGCTCATAACGGTCTGGTTGCAGGTTCGAGTCCTGCCAGGCCCACCATTCT
>CAJXFT010000051.1 GCA_913053235.1 uncultured Alphaproteobacteria bacterium | reverse complement strand
TCCATCGGCCGCCGCCAATGGGCGCATGGGTTCTAATCAATGCAGGTTGGTATTACAATTATGCCTATGTCTTGTTTGCCTGGCAGGCGGCGGCCGCCTTGGCGGCGGGAAATTCAGTGATCCTCAAGCCGTCCGAGCAGACTTCGTTGTCCTCTCTGATCATGATGGAAGCGTTCTCGGACCTGCCCAAGGGCCTGGTGCAATGCGTCACCGGCAGCGGCAAGGTCGGCGCGCAATTGGTCGGGCACGCGGACACTCACGGTGTCGCCTTTACCGGCAGCGTGGCGGGGGGTCAGGCGGTGGCGCGGGCCTGCGCCGAGAGCTTCAAGCGGGTTCTGATCGAAGCGTCGGGCAACGATCCGTTCATTGTCATGCCTTCGGCGTCATTGGACGTCGCGCCGCGCGGCCTGGCATTTGCCGCGTTTGCAAATTGTGGGCAGGTCTGCGTCTCGGCCGAGCGTATCTATGTCCATAACGCGATTCATGACGAATTCGTCGACAGGTTGGTCACGCTGGCGCGTTCATTACGGATCGGCAACGGCCTCGGCAAGGTGGATATGGGGCCGTTGGCGACGCGCAGGGACCGCGAGCGATACGAGGACGTGCTCAGCCGGGCGGTTGCGCAAGGCGCGAAAGTGGCGTGCGGCGGCGGACGCCCGGCGGCGGCCAATACCGGGTGGTTCGTGGATGCCACGGTGCTCACGGATTGCACGCCCGATATGGACATTCTGAATCAGGAAAGCTTTGGCCCGGTGGCGCCGATCTGCCGGGTCGATAGCCTCGACGAGGCGCTCGAACACGCCAATCGGTCGCGCTTCGGTCTCGGCGCCAACATCTATACCAATGATTTGAAAGAAGCCATGCGTGCGGTGAACGAATTCGAATGCGGCATGGTGTGGGTCAACGCGCCGCTGCTCGACAACGAAGCGGTTGCCTTTGGCGGACGCAAGATGTCCGGCACCGGGCGGGAGTTGGGCATCGAAGGGCTCGAACAATTTCGCCACACCAAAATGGTCATGATGGACCCCAATAGCGAGGCGCAGGATTTTTGGTGGTTTCCCTATAAAGACGAGGAAGCCTGCCCGGTCTCGTAACAATCGCTTTCCGGTCGAAATCGAACGATTCAAATCGAAGGAAAGCGGCAATGGCGCGAGATTCCAAACACGATATCCTGTTCGAGCCGATCCAACTCGGCCCGAAAACCATGAAGAACCGCTTCTATCAAACGCCGCAATGTACCGGGGCAGGTTCGGACGAGCCCGGCACCCAGGCGCGCCACCGCGAGATCAAAGCCGAAGGCGGCTGGGGCGCGCCAGGCGGAATGGCGAGACGAGGACATCGCGGCGGTCTACCGGACCGGAGACTGCTACGCGCCGCGCTTGCTGCCGGATACGATATTTGACGGCCATCGGCTGGCGCGTGAGTTCGATTCGCCCGACCCGCAGCACCCGCTCCCCTATATCCGCGAGCGTCAGATTTAGGGCCAGAAGACCTATCCGTAACTCGTGGTCGGGTAAGCGTTTTCGCGCCTATTCCTTAACGCGCGGCAGGTCGATGACGCGGGCGGCGTCTTTCTTGACGTCGATGCGGTAGCCCTTGCTAATCTCGAAATTGCGCAGGATGACTTCAAGCGCGGTGGCGTCGAACGGATCGGGGGTTCGCGGCTCGGAATATTTCTCATTCAGACTGTGCAGCATTTCCAACTCGTTGGGGAGCAGGGAATCCTCAACCTCCGCCGCGCGGTCCAGCATGGCTTTAAACTCGGCATATGCCGCCAGATTGGCCATCTCTCTCCGCCTCAAGCCGCCGTATAGCCGCCGTCGATGGCGAGCTCGCTACCGGTGACGAACTTGCTTTCGTCGGAAGCCAGGTAAAGCACGCCGGCGGCGATTTCCTCGGGCTCGCCGACGCGCCCGATGGGATGCAGTTTTCCGAGCTCGGCCAGGCCGGTGCGGATATCGCCATAATCGCGCCGGCAGGTCTCCTCCATCATCGCCGTATGGATATAGCCGGGGTGAATGGAATTGACGCGGATGCCACTGCCATCGCGCCCGCATTCGAGCGCCACCGCCTTGGTGAACAGGCGCACCGCGCCCTTCGAGGCGCTGTAGGCCGAGGCCTTCTCCTCTCCTGTGAGGCCCAAAATGGAAGAGATGTTGACGATCGAGCCGCCGCCGGCGCGGCGCATCGCCGGCACCGCGTGCTTGGTGCCGAGAAAAACGCCGTCGATATTGACCGCCATCACGGCGCGCCAATCCTTGAATGACATTTTATCGACGCTCTCGATAATGGCGATGCCGGCATTGTTGACGAGAATATCGAGGCCGCCGAATGCGGATTCGACGGCGCCGATGGCGGCCTGCCAGGCCGCCTCCTCGGTGACGTCGAGAGATATGAACATCGCCTCGCAGCCGGCCTCGCGGATCGCCGCAACGACCTCGGCGCCGCGCCTCTCATCGATATCGGCGACCGCCACCCGCGCGCCTTCGATCGCCAGGCGGCGGGCGACCGATTGACCGATTCCCGTCGCCGCGCCGCTTACCAAAGCCGTCTTGCCGGCCACCCGTCCTGCCACGTTACCACCCTCCTTCAAACATGTTAGATTTCCGCCATGATACTGCCGATCGCCGAAACCTGGTTCGAGACCCGCAAGCACGGCGACGATATTACACTGATCTTCGAGCCCCATGTCATACCCGATATCCGCTGCAATATGTGGCATGTGCGCGGCCGCGATCGCGACCTGCTGTTCGATTCAGGCATGGGTCTGGTCAGCCTCAAGCGCCACGTCGCGTTGGTGACGGAAAAGCCGCTCCTCAGCGTCGCCAGCCACAGCCATTTCGACCATGTCGGCGGCCATCACGAGTTCGACGCGCGGCTCATTCATGCGGCGGAAGCGGATATTCTGGCCGCACCCGACCGGCGCAACACCGTCATCGAGGACTATGTCACGGCGGAAATTTTCACCGCGGCGCCATTTTCCGGGTTCAAAGCCGATGAATATGTCATCCGCGCCGCACCACCCACCGGCCTGGTGGCGGAGGGCGACATCATCGACCTCGGCAATCGGCATTTCGAAGTGTTGCATCTTCCCGGCCATTCGCCGGGATGCATCGCCTTGTGGGAAGCGGCGAGCGCCACGCTTCTTTCGGGAGACGTGGTCTATGACGGGCCGCTCTATGACACGCTCTACCATTCGGTGCCCGAGGATTATGCCGCCAGCATGGCGCGCCTCGGCACCTATCCGGTCGAGACCGTGCATGGCGGCCATTGGGCGAGCTTCGGGCGCCAGCGCTTCGCTGAACTGATAGATGAATATCTCGAAGGCGCGCGCAAACCGGGCTGCCCGGCGGAATGACGGCGCGGTTCAGCTATCCTCCGCCTCCATCAGCGTGACCGCGCATTCATCGTCGCGCCACCATAGCGAGGTGAGATCGGCGAGATCGGCTTCATGGTCCCAGATGCGCGCCTTTACCGCGCCGATATCGGTATCGAGCGTGCGGTCGACATATTTTCCCTTGTAGATGGTGATGCCGGCCCGGCATGGCAGGCGGTTGACGGCGTCCTCCCGGCCTTCACCGCTCTCATTGCTGAGGCGGACGCGCTCGGCGCGAACGGCGACGCAGACTTTCGTCCCGGCCGCCGGCGCATCGCCGCCGCTCCAAATTCCACCCAGCTCATGATCGCCGACGCGCACGCTGGCGCGCCCGCCGGACACCGCTTCGAGAGTTCCCTCCAGGAGATTTTCGACGCCCATGAAATCAGCGACAAAGCGGTTTCCCGGGCGATCGAAGAGGTCCGTCGGCGGCCCTTCCTGCACAATATTTCCATTCCGCATCAAGATGATGCGGTCGCTCATGGTGAGCGCTTCCTCTTGGCTGTGAGTGACGTAAATGAAGGTGATGCCGAGCTTCCTGTGCAAATCCAGGAGCTCGACCTGCATATCGACACGCAGTTTTTCGTCCAGGGCGCCGAGCGGTTCGTCGAGCAGGAGGATGGCGGGCCGGGTCACCAGGGCACGGGCCAGCGAAATGCGCTGACGCTCGCCGCCCGAAAGCTGATGCACCCGGCGGTCGTAGGTTTCCGGCAATCGCACCAGATTGAGAGCTTCCATGGCGCGCTCCCGGCGTTCCGATAGAGAGACGCCACGGACACGCAAGCCATATTCGATGTTCTGCCCGACCGACATGTGCGGAAACAGCGCGTAATGCTGAAACACGGTCGTGCAATTGCGGCGCGATGCCGGAACCGCCGAGACATCCTGCCCTTCGATGAAAATGCCGCCGAGCTGGGTCGGCCGCTCAAGGCCGGCGATGACCCGCAGCAACGTCGTTTTTCCGGAACCGCTTTCGCCGAGCAGAGTCAGAAACTCACCGCGCCCGGCGGTGATCGAAACATCATCGACCGCCACCAAACTGCCGAATTGATGTGTCGCGTTCTGAACGGAGAGAACCGGAGAATCATCCGCGGCCCGCGCGCCGCCGGCACCCGCTTCACTTGACGTCATTCTTCCCGCCTCCAAAGGCCAATTTAATTGCAACGAATGTGAGGCCGATACTGCCGATCGTGACAATGGTGCTCATCGCGAATATCAGCGGCACCGTCGTGTTGTGAGCGCCGGATTGAATCCATAAATAGAGCGGCAGCGTGTCCTGTCCCGAGCGCATGAAAATGCTGAACGGCAATTCATTGAACGAGAGCAGGAAGCCGAAGAACCCGGCGGCGTAGATCCCGGGTTTGAGGATCGGAATCTCAATTTGCCAAAAGCGTTGCCAGGGCTTGGCGCCGAGATCCTCCGCCGCTTCCATCAAGCGGGTATCGAAACGCGAGGCCACCACCAGCATGGCCAACAGCGCGAACGGAAACGCCCAAACGAAATGCGCCAGGACGAGCGACCAAATCCCCATCTTTACGTGGATCACCAGGCGGTACCACATGAAGAGGCCAACGCCGCCGACGATGCCGGGGATCATCAACGGCATGAGAAAGCCGACCAGGAAGGGGCCGCGCCACTTTATTCGCGGCAATATCGGCCCCACGATCAGCACCGCGATGACGCAGGCAACCGCCGTAATAAAGGCCAGCATGATGCTGAGTAAAAGAGGATCGCCGACGCGAAAATTGCTGCCATAGGCTTCGCCGTCGCGCTTGGCGATATCGGCAAAGATAACGTCTTCGTACCAGGTAATGGTCCAATCGCCCGGAATACCCGTATTCGGCTCTCCGCTGAACGACAGGATCATGAGCATGACAATCGGAAAATAGAGAATGAAGAGGACCGCATAGCCGAAAATTATGCTGATCCCCGTGGGCGCCCAATCGCCGAGTTGCCGCCAAAACGGAAGTCGAAAACGCGTGCCGGATAAATTTGTAATTGCCATGGCTGTTAACGCCGCAAGCTCGCAAATACGCCGGCAAGACCGCCCACCGGTTTTAACGCGAACCATAAGAGAACCTGGAACGCCAGCATAATGGCGAGCACGACCGCCGCCAAGGCAGCCGCCACCAGGAAATTGGACACACCTATGAGACTCTGCACCTGGGCAGCTAACATAAGCACGTTGTTGCCACCCATGTAAGACGAGACAACCGCATCGCCGAGCATTGGAATAAAGGTGAACACGAAACCGGCGACGATGCCGGGCAAGGCCAACGGCAAGATGATGTGCAGGAGGGTACGCAGACGGCTCGCGCCCAAATCTCCACTCGCCTCGAGAAAATCATTATCAATCAGGCTGACGGAAAGGAAAATCGGCCACACCATGGTTGGGAAAAAAGCCCCGATAAAACCAAAATGAACGGAAAATTCGGAAAAAATCAGCCACAGCACCGGCTCATCGACGATTCCGGCGCCGAGCAAAACCTGATTGACGACGCCATTGATGCCAAACACCGAGCGCCAAACGATGACACGCGCGGCGGGGCTGAGAAAGAAGGGAACGGTCAGCGCGGTGAATGTCAGCAGCTTGACGGTATTGTTCTTGCAGCCCTTGGCGAGCCAAAGAGCAAAGGGGAAGGCAAGCAACAATTCTATAAGTGTAACCGTGCCGGCGATGCGTACCGAACGCGCCAGCATCTCGCCGCCGCCGTAGGAGAAGAAGCGTTCATATTGTTTGATTGTCGGATCGAAGTTTATGTTGAGCCCACGGCCCTGGAGAAACGAGACCAGGATGATGGCCAACAACGGCAATACGATGCCGCCAAACCACAGCAGACTGAACCCCGACAGCGACCACACGCCGGCCGGCAGGCGCGGCATGAAATCGCGCAAACCGGATGATTTATGGGAAGCGTAAACAGCCGACGTCATCGCTACCGGACGGCAAATTCAGGCTGCCCGCTCCGGAGCTGATTCTCCGGAGCGGGCTGTCGCCAAATTGGTGTTTGCTCTAGGCGTTCAGGACGCGGTCCATCTGCGCCTGCATTTCCTGCAGGTTCTCGGGCACGGCGCTGAACCAGAAGTCTTCCTTGGCGAATTTGAGCTTGAGCTTTTCCTGGGCGGCATCCATGGTCGCCGAAATGTCGTCCATGCCGTTGGCATTGGCATAGTCCACCGCCAGGTCGGGACGGCCATTGAGGTAGCCGCGCAACGGCGTGATCGTCGACGCGTAGCCGCCGCTCAGGAACCAGTTGAGCGCGGTATATACCTCGTCGAGGTTTCCGCGCTCTTCCACTTCGGAAGTGATATAAGCGGCGTGCATCCACTTGCAGAAGAATTCCTTGGCCGTCGCGTAAACCCAATCGCCGCCTGCCTTATTCACCTCATTCACGGCGGGTTCCCAGCAGCGGATCGCATCCACTTCGCCATTCTTCATAACCGCGATCTGATCATCGAAAATCTTCCAGAACAGGCGGAATTGACCCGCCTCTTTCCGTTTGATCAGGAAATCGGCCGTCGCCTTGGCTTCGTCCGGCGATGGATTGAGAATATCCTTCACCGCCAACTGGCCAGTGTTCTTCAAATAGGCCAGAGCCTCCCAGAGGTAAATGTAATTGTCGCCGGTCGACGAGCGGCCCATGGTCTTCTCGCTCTCGAACACCAGCGACCAGGAGGCTTCCTCCGGCGGGCGCGGCTCACCGAGCTTGGCCGGCAAATAGCCGAAGCTATCCGCGTTCATCGCCATCGGCACGCCCCAAACCTTGCCGGCATCGGGGCTGAGATCACGCACCAGATAAGGCATGTTCTGAATGCTGGCCGGCATGCCGGCCCAGTTCGGCATCGCACTGGCTTCCATCTGCATGATGTTGCCGCCGTCGATGAGGCTTTGCTCGACGCCGGAGAGCGTCGAAATCAGATCGAAACGGTCACCCGCATCGTTGACCTGAACCTCGGTGAGAAAGATGCCGGGATCGTCCTTGATCACCGTATCCTCCATTTTCAGGCCGGTATCCTTCTCGAAGCGCGTCCAGTCGCCGGGTATCATGGTCGGCGCGGTAAACATCATCCGAATGACGCCCTTTTCCGCCGCCTTGACGCGCCGGGTAAGGCCCTTCAAAATTGCCGGCGCACCAGCAATCACCGATCCTGCTACGGCGCCTTTGATAAAGTTTCTTCGGGTCAACGGGAAATAAAGATTTTTGCTGTGCTTTCCCTTGGTGGATTTCATAGAGGTTCTCCCTTGACACATTTTTGAAACGAATAACATTTTATGCGATTATCACGCCGGTCCGCTTTTGCTTGCCGAGCCAAGCGGCTTACAGGCGTGACGCCAGCCCAACTGAGCCGGGCCGCTCGCCGCCGGCGATGGTGGCATTTTTAGATCGCCGAATCAAGCCGGTGGGCTCGTATGCCCGGGCATCCGATGCGACGTTGCGCGCGCCTTGTTGAACAGCTAATTTTCGAATTTCGAGATTGCCGCCAAATTGGGTTTGCTGCATCCCGTCGGCGCTGCTGACCCGGCCGGAGAATGAGCGCTTGAACGGAAAATATATCCTTTTTGCAAGGCGGAAAATGGCGTGAATACGAATACACCCGGTGAAAGGGAAAATCCTCAATTCGGAATTCGCACGCAATATGTAAAACAATTAAATTTTGAAAACCTGCATGTACCGGGCGAGTCTATTTCCGATTCCGATCCATCGGATACGGATGTTAAAATCGATATCGAAGTCAATTCGCTTGGCGAGGATTCATTCGAAATTTCGCTTCGGATCATCGCCAACTCCCGTCTCGATGATTCGCTGCTGTATCATTTCGACCTGACTTACGCCGCTGTCTTTTACATTTCCGGCATTCCCAAGGAATCCATGCAGGCATTGCTGCTGATAGAATGCCCGAAGATGATATTTCCATTTGCCCGGCAAATTATTTTCGAAACCACCCGCGAGAGCGGACATGCACCTCTGATGCTCAGTCCGATTGACTTTCTCGCTCACTTTCTTGAACGCCAAAAGACATAGCCTCGGCTTTTTATTTTCGTTTGAATATCACCGACAGATTATTTTGCGGCATCTCGATGATCTCCGACAGGGCCAGGTTTTCCCGCTCGGCGCCGGAGATAATTATTTCGACATCCGCAATTCCCCATTCAGGATTTCTGCGCCGCAAATCCTCATCGAATCTCCGGTTAGACTCGGAAACATGTTGGCCGGACCTTTTAAACGGACCGTATAAAAATAGCAGGCCGTCCTTGGGCAGGAGCTCGGATGCATGCTTCATCAGGCCGTCGGTGCTGGACCGGGGCGTGGTGTGAATCATATTGATGCAGACGATAGCGTCAAAATTCTCGCCCCCGGAAATGCCCCAGTTTTCGGCCTCGGCGTCTATCGATAGGGGCGGCGAAATGGTCGACTTTTTTCTTTCCGCCCACGCAGTAATACTTTCCCGGCAGTCTGGATCGGGATCGCTTGGCTGCCATTTCGTCGCCGGAAGAGCAGCCTGAAAATAAATTGCATGTTGCCCGGAGCCCGATGCTATTTCGAGAACTCTGGCGGTTGGCGGCAGCCAGTCCCGTAACACCTCCAATATCGGATCGCGGTTCCTGTTAAATGACGGATGCGCGTATATCGTTTCTACATATTCCATATTTCGCTGAGAACCCCTCTTGTTTCGGCGCCGGCTAAATCCTGTTTATCATGTTCCGTTGCGACTTATGCCTGTTACAGTGCGTGCAGGCCAAATAATTACGGGCTTTGGAGCGATGCGATATAGCCAACCCGCGAACCTGACTATTGATTGGGTATCGTCACAAGCGGACAAAGGAAATATTCCGCAACGGGTGTATGAAATTTTCCCCGGCGGCCTGGCCGATGCCCAGTTTGGATTCGCGACGATGCTGGATAATGGCCATGGCGTTGCCGAGGATCATGTCGCCGCGGAAATTTGGTATCGCAAGGCCGCCGAGAACGGCCATTTGGGCGCCCAACTCAGCCTCGGTTATATTTACCGGGAGGGCCTGGGGCGGCGCCGGGATCATAGCGAAGCGCGGCGCTGGTATCTGAAAGCCGCCAACAATGGCGATATCGCAAGGGCAGCGCTGAATCTTGGGCATTTTTATAATTTGGCTCTCGGCACCGAGCAGAATTACTCGCAGGCGGTCAGATGGTATCTTGCCGCGGCCAAACATGAAGCCGATGCCGACGACGATGACATCCCCTTTGTTTGGCAAGCGCAAAAGAGCCTCAGGGAAATCGCCGCGCCGGTCCAACAATTGGCCGGGCGCGAGAATGCCGATGCCCAGTTCGCTCTGAGTTTGATGTATGAAGCCGGAGAGGGCGTCGGGCCGGATAAATCCGAAGCGCTGAAATGGCGTAACCTCGCCGCCGGCAACGGCTATGTCACCGGTTTGCGGCAAAATAGTTCCGCCACCCTACAGCCCGGATCGCTTAAACCAACTCGGGTCGGCTTCGCGCGGGCGCCAACTCCCGCTTGAACTCCCCGCTCTCGCCCGCTCCCCTCGCGGCAGCGGGGCAGCCCGATTTTATGGTTTTTTCTGTGGCGCCGGCGCTTCCTTGTCGGGCGGCTGACAGCCATCGTCGCAGCATTTGCCGGGCTGGCCATCGGCGGCGTTTTGCTCCGCCTGCCCGGCGAGAAGCCCGCGCTCGAGCAGGCTGTCGACCAGGGCGACCTTATCCTCGAGCGGATAGCTGCGGTAGATTTCCATGCTCGCCGCCGCCGGCGAGCCGCCGCCATGCAGGCTGATGAGCGAATACCAGCCGGCGGTGTCGGAAGCCGTGATATCGCCGAGAAAGCGCGCCACCTGGCGCCGCCGCGCCGGCGGGATATCGTCCCTGCCCTGCCATAATTCCTCAAGCCGCGCCGCCGTTGCCGGGTTGTGGTCCTCCTCCGGCCCCGGCAGGGCGACGATCAAACCGCCCGAAAGGTCATGGGCGATGCGCTGCATGTCATATATCTGCGTCGACAGGAGCAGCTTGCCGACATTGGCGAAGATGCGCTCGGGCTCGGCGCAGCCCGACGCGTCGGGCTCGGCATAGGTCGAGCTGGCGACACCGCAGGCGAAGAAGCCCTCGACGATCTTGATCAGCTCGACCATCCTCTCGCGCAGATATTTGTCGCCCGCTGCCTCGAGGCCGTTGGCTTCGGCCATCATCAGCGCGGCGCCGATCAGCAGATCGCCGAAACCGGCGCGCGCGCCGATGCAGCTATGGCGGTGATGGCAGGTATAGGCGCGGGTCAGAAATTGCGCATATTTCCATTCGCCGGCCATGAACACGCGCTGCCACGGCACGAACACATCCTCGAAGACGCAAACGCCGGTCGCCTGACCGTAACGTCCGCTGAAGACGGCGGCGTCCTCGCCCGGCCGCCCGGCGCGGCGTGAAATCACGGTCAGCCCCTCGGCGTCGATGGGGACGGCGCAGCAGACGGCAAAATCGCCGTCCGCCGCCACCATGTTGCGCCCCGGCATGACCAGCAGTTCATGCATATAGGCGGCGCCGGTGACGATCGCCTTGATGCCGGAAATGACGATGCCATCGGCGCGGCGCTCGCGGATATGGACATAGGAATCGGCGTTCTGTTGTTCGTGCGGGCGCTTCGAACGGTCTCCCTTGGCGTCTGTCATGGCGACGCCGAGGGTCAAATCCTCGGCCTGGACGCGGTGCAGATAGGCGAGAAACCTTTGCTGCAAATCGCCGCCGCCGGCCTCGGCCTCCATCAGATGCACCGCCTGATGGATGGCGTTCAGCCCATCCTGGCTGAGATAACGCTGGGCGCAGCCGACGCGCTGGCACACCAGGCGCACCGCTTCGAGCTTGCTCAGCAAGTCCTTCGGCGTTCGGTTGATATGGAGAAAGCGGTTTACCTCGGCGCCGCTCGATTGCTCGGCCGCCACCATCAGCGGCCGGTGGCGCTCAGCGATGGCGTAATCATAGGTGACGCCGACCGCCGCGATACCTGGTGCCAGGCGCGCCTCATCGGCGACCGAATCGATGCGCTCGCCGTCGAGATAGACGGTCGGGTTATAACCGCGCAGGGACTCCCGGTATTGCTCGCCGCTCATCAACATTTACGCCCCCTCATGCCACCGATTTGGCAAATATAAGCCTTCGCCGGACTCGGCGCCATTCATGACTGCGCCTCGACGAGGGCGAACTCGCGCGTCAGCAAATCCGCCAGGCGCTCCGCCCAGGCCTCGGCGCCGGCATCACCGGCGATCAGATCCTGGCGAATCTCGATGATGACATGGCGCAATTTGCGCGGCTCCACCACATCCGCCACCGTATGACCGGGCGCATCGAACGCCGAATAGGGCTGGTTGTCGCCGACATGGAGGGCTTTGTCGCGCGCCAGCGCCGCGATCAGGCGCCCGGCGCTGGCGGCGTCGCGCCGCCACAGCACGCCGACATGCCAGGGCCGCGCCTGCCCGGCGAAAACCGCCGTGCAACTATGCACGGCGATCACAAAGGGGTCACCGAGGGAGTCCAGCCTCCGGGCGAGCTCGCGGTGATAGGGATGAAAGGCGATGTCGGCGCGGCGCGCCATCTCCGCCGCCGTCAATGCCCGGTTGGCCGGCACTCCGACGCCGTCGCTCTCCTCCGGGATCGAGTTGGGCGTGCCGAGGGCGCGGTTGCAATCGATGAAGAGGCGCGAATAGCGGCTGAGCAGCGCCGGCGCGCCGAGCAGCCGGGCGAGGTGGCGGGTGACCGCGGCGGCGCCGATATCCCAGGCGATATGTTCCTTGAGTTGCCCTTGCGAAAGGCCGAGCGAGCCCCAACCCGGCGGCAGCGCGTTGCTCGCATGATCGCATAGCAGCAGGAGATTGGGGTTGCGCGCGCCCGCCACCGCCTCGAAGGCGGCGGCCTGCCGCTCCGGCGCATATGTATCCTGCATTTTCAGCCCCAGTTGCGATCGACGCAGAAAGATCGTCCGGCGGGCGGCCGTTGACAAGCAAAAGCGATACCGAGCGAGAGATATTTCGCCGCTTGAAGCGAAGCCCGCCCCCCTTTAACCTCTCGGCCAGATCAATCCATATGTGCCGCGCGCGGCATGTTCACAAAGATCAGGGAGAATACACATGCCTACAGGTTCGATTTCATCCAGTGACGACGCGGTCGGCGTCGCCGTCGTCAATTATCAGGTTCCGGTAGTCGAAACCAAGGCGGAGGTGCTCGACAATTGCAAACGCATCGCCGGCTTCATCGAAGGCATGAAACGGGGCTATCCGGGCCTCGATTTGATCGTCTTCCCGGAATATACCACGCAGGGCTTCCATCCCACCAAATGGTCCGACCTGACCACCACGATCAGCGGCGACGAGGTGCAGATTTTCTCCGAGGCCTGCAAGAAGAACGGCGTTTACGGGATTTTCTCGCTCACCGGCGAGGAGCATCCGGACGGCCTCAATCCCTACAACACGCTGATCATGGTCGACGACCGGGGCGAGGTCTGCCTGACCTACCGCAAGATCTTCCCATGGTGCCCGCAGGAGCCGTGGACCGCCGGGCACGAGACCGCCGTTGCCGAGGGCCCCAAGGGCCTGATGGTCGGCGGTACCATCTGCTATGACTGCAACATGCCGGAGATCGTGCGCGACACGGTGATGAAGGGGGCCGAGCTGGTGGTCCGCATCCAGGGCTATATGTATCCGGCGAAGGAACAGCAGCGCATCATCGCCCAGGTGCGGGCGTGGGAAAACCTCGCCTATGTCGCGGTCGCCAACATGGCCGGGCGCGATCTCGTCTATTCCTATTTCGGCCATTCCAACATCGTCGATTTCGACGGCACCGTGATGGCCGAATGCGGCACCGGCCCGGACGAGGCAACCTACGCCACGCTTTCGCTGACCACCATCCGCGACGCCAGGCGCAACTGGACGGCGGAAAACCACCTCTACAATATCGTCCACCGCGGCTTCACCTCGGAGCCCGGCGGCCACGCCACCAACCCGTTCGGTTTCTACGACAAATGGGTGAACGACCCGGAAGGTCTGCGCGACGATGTCGAGGCCCTGACGCGCGACCATGACAGCCCCGACAAAGCGACGACGCCCAAACTGAAGGCGCCGCCATCGCGCGCCAAGGCCGCCCATTAGGGCGCGGCGGAGGGAAATGGCGGCGGATGACAGCGGCGTTTTCGGCATCGACGCCGCCTGCGCTTCGGTAAACGCCTACGACCTCGTGGTAACCGATATCATGGTGTCGCTCGGCGATGCCGTGGCGGCGGAGCAGATATTGATGATTCTCGAATATAACAAGGTCATCACCGAAGTAACCGCACCGGCGCCCGGCACCGTCGTCGAAATCCGTTGCCAATTGGGCGACGAGGTTCAGGTCGGCGAGCGGCTCATCGATATCCGCGCCAACTGAGCGATACGCCGACATGCACCGCCAAGGCCCCGACGCCCTGCAACGCTCGATCGACCGCATGTTGACGGAGGCCAACACGCGCATGGCGGTGGGCAAAAACGAGGAAGCCTCGCGCTCGTACCACAAGGCGGCGCAGTTCGCCGAACAGATGATCGAGATGCTGGAGGATGCCGACGCGCGCCGCTCGATGACCGTGCGCGCGACCGAATACAAGCAGCGCGCGCGCACGCTGACCTCCAAGGGCGGCATGGATGACGGGCGGGTCAAGCCGGTGGAAGACCACCAGGCCGACGACGTCACCTATTCCGACGAGGAAGCCGATGCCCTCGAGCAGCAAATCCTGTTGCTCATCGACGACAGTCCGAAACGCATCGATTGGGAAACCATCGGCGGCCTGGAAGCGCTCAAGAAGGAGCTCAAATTCCATTACGGCCTGGCCATGGCGAAAGTGCCCGACGGCGTTCAGGTCGAGGGCTGGAACAACATCATGTTTTACGGCCCGCCCGGCACCGGCAAGACGCTGCTCGCCTGTGCCGTCGCCAACAAGCTCAGCGCCACCTTCTTCAACGTCAAGGCGAGCCAGATCGTCAGCAAATGGGTCGGCGAATCCGGCCGCCTGATCAGCACCCTCTACCGCGTCGCGCGCAAGTTCACGCGCGACGGGCGGCCCTCGATCATCTTCGTCGATGAGTTCGACGCGCTGTGCAAAAGCCGGGGCGGCGAAGGCCAGCTTTATCACCAGCAGATGCTGGCCGCGATCCTGTCGGAAATCGACGGCTTCGCGCAGAAGGGAAAACGCGATCTGGTGATGACCATCGGCGCCACCAACCGGCCCTGGGATCTCGACGCCGCCGTCTTGTCACGCTTCGAGCGCCGCATCCTGATCGACCTGCCGGGGCCCGAGGCGCGCGCCGATATTTTCCGCATCCATCTCGAGGACAAGGGCATTCCGGTCGACCACCGCTCGCTCTCCTACACCCGCCTCGCCGACGCCACCGAACGCCTCACCGGGCGCGAGATCGCGCGCCTGTGCAAGGAGGTGACGGCCAACATGCTGGGCGAAATGAACCCCGATATCCCGGTCCTGGTCGATGCCGGCCTGAAGCGCATTCAGGATTATGAGATCAAGGTGCGCGCCCTCAGGCAGGGCGATTTTTCGGCAACCCTGGAGCAACTCGTGCCCGACACCAGCGAGGCCGAGGAGCATCATTATACCGATTGGGGCAAAGCCTTGCGCGAAGGCAAGCGCGCCTGAAGGCTTATACTTCGCGCCCGCCGAGGGCGTGGGTGAAGCGGTAGGTAAAACCGCCGAGCGCCATGCCGACGATAGGCCCGGCGACGTAAATCCAATAATGGCTGAAATCGCCCATCGCGATATAGGGGCCGAAGGCGCGCGCCGGGTTCATCGCGGCGCCCGCCACGGCGCCGAACAGCATCACCTCGATGCCCACCACCGCGCCCACCGCGACGCCGGCGAAGGGGCCGTGTGCGCGCTTGTCCAGACCGACGCCGGCGACCACCCACATCAGCAGGAAGGACAGGAAAAGCTCGATCAGCAGCGCCGTGGCGGGAGAGATGCCAAGCTCGATATTGGGCAGGTTGGCGCCCATGCTGTTGAAATCGCCGATCGCCCACAGCAGGCACATGCCGGCCAGCGCCGAGCCGGCCATCTGCGCCGCGACATAGCCGGCCAGCAGGCGGCGATCCAAATGGCCGATCAGGACGGCGGCGAGGGAAAGCGCCGGGTTCACATGGGCGCCCGAAATATGGCCGAAAGCATAGATCACGACGGTAATCACCAGGCCGGAGATAAGCCCGGCGCCGATCATGCCGAGCCCGCCTTCCACCAAGCCGTCGACCACCACCGCGCCGGCGGCGAAAAAGACCAGGCTGAAGGTGCCGATGAACTCGCAGCAATATTTGCGCCAGTCGTCGCGCGTCATAGCGAGAGGATGAGCTTGCGCGACGCCATGGGAATTTCCGTTTGTTTCTCGCTGGAAGAATTCAGAAGCGCCGGATCATAGCGACAGTTCGCCCTCAAGGAAACGCACGCAGTGCCCTGAAATGGCGACGCGCGCACCGCGATCCTCGCAGGTCATGACGCCGCCGCGCGCCGACAATTGGCGCACCTCAAAGCGCTTCTTGTGAAGGCGCGCCGCCCAATAGGGGACGAGCTCGGTTTGCACATCGCCGGTAACCGGGTCCTCCGGCACGGCATTCTTGGGCGCGAAAAAGCGCAGCACGTAATCGCAGGCGCCACCGTCGCCGGGCGCCGTCGCCACCACGCCGCGGCGATCGAGTTGGCAAAAAAGATCGAGATCGGGCTTGAGCGCGGCGACCTCGGCGGCGCTTTCATAGACGGCGATGTAATCGTCGCCGGCCAGCACCTCGGCCGGCGCCGCGCCGAGGCCGGCGAGGAGATTTTCGGGCGCCGCGCGCGGCAGCGCCGGGCGGGCGGGAAAATCCATCAGCAGGTTGGCGCCGTCACGCGACACGGTGAGGGCGCCGCTTTTGCTGGCGAACGAGGCCGCCGCCGCGCCCGGCTCGATATCGGAAAGCACCACCTCGCCGGCGGCCAATGTGGCATGGCCGCACAGCCCGACCTCGACATTGGGGGTAAACCAGCGCAGCGCATAGCCGCCGCCGTCCGCGGGCACGAAAAAAGCCGTCTCCGACAAATTGTTCTCGGCCGCGATGGCCTGCATCACGCCGGCGTCCAGCCACTCCTCCAACGGACAGACAGCGGCCGGATTGCCGCTCAGCACCTTGTCCGTGAAGGTATCGATCTGGATAATGCGCAGTTTCAAAACCCGTCTCTTATGGTTGGACCGTTTGCCCGATCATAACTGGCACCCGCTTATCGGCATAGACGCCAGGGCCAATTTAACATTTCCCGCGGACAGGCAAGCGACTACGCTAGCGCCATGCAGGACTCGACGAAACCCTCTCCCTCCGCGCTGCCCTCGGTCGACCGGCTGGTGGCGGACGCGGCGTTGACGCCTTTTTGCCAAGCCTATGGCCGGCCCTTCGTGACCGATTTGGCGCGCGAAATTCTGGCTGAAGCGCGGGCGCGGCTGCTCGCCGGGGAAACGAAGAGCGTCGATCTGGAAGCGCTTGGGCAACGGATAGGGGCGCGGATCGAGGCGCTGATGTCACCCTCGCTGACGCCGCTCTTCAATCTCACCGGCACCGTGCTGCACACCAATCTGGGGCGCGCTCCGCTGCCGGCGGAGGCCGTGGCGGCGATGGCGGCGGTGGCGACGGAAGCCAGCAATCTCGAATATAACGTCGCCGCCGGAAAGCGCGGCGAACGCGACGATCATGTGGCGGGCTGGCTGTGCCGCCTGACCGGGGCCGAGGCGGCCTTGGTGGTGAACAACAACGCCGCCGCCGTGCTGCTGCTTCTCAACAGCCTGGCAAACCGCCGGCAGGTGGCGGTATCGCGCGGCGAGCTGATCGAGATCGGCGGCGCCTTTCGCCTGCCCGATATCATGGCCCGCGCGGGCTGCAAGCTGGTCGAGGTTGGCACCACCAACCGCACCCACGCGCGCGACTACGCCGCCGCTCTGGACGGCGGCGCCACGCTCGTTTTCAAGGTTCATCCGAGCAATTACGAAGTGCGCGGCTTCACCGCCGAAGTGCCGACGGCCGAGCTCGCCGAGCTGGCGCGGGCGGCGGGCAAGCCGCTCGCCGTCGATCTCGGTTCGGGCTCGCTGGTCGATATGAGCCGCTTCGGCCTGCCGCCCGAGCCGACGGTGGCCGAGACCCTGAAAGCCGGCGCCGACCTCGTCACCTTTTCGGGCGACAAGCTGCTCGGCGGGCCGCAGGCCGGCATCATCGTCGGCAAAAAGGCGCTTATCGAGCGCTTGCGGCGCAATCCGATGAAGCGCGCGCTGCGCCTCGACAAGATGACGCTGGCGGCGCTCGGCGCCGTGCTCCGGCTCTATGCCAACCCGGAGCAATTGCCGACGCGCCTGCCGGTGCCGCGCCTGTTGACGCGGGGCGAAAGCGACATCCGCGCCATGGCCGAACGGCTGCGGCCCGAATTGGCGCGCTGCCTGGAGGGCATCGCGGAGGTAGGGGTGGCGGCCTGCATGAGCCAGATCGGCTCCGGCGCGCTGCCGCTGGAAACCCTGCCCAGCGCCGCCCTGACGGTCACTCCGATCGCCGCCAAACGCCAACGCGGCGCGGCGCTGGAGCGCGTTGCCGCGGGTTTTCGCGGCCTCCCCCGCCCGGTCATCGGGCGCGTGCGCGACAGCGTCTTCGTTCTCGACCTGCGCTGCCTGGCCGACGAAGACGGCTTTCGCGCCCAGCTCGAACTGCTGGACATCATCAAGGCGTGATTATCGCCACCGCTGGCCATGTCGATCATGGCAAGACCAGGCTGGTCGAGGCGCTGAGCGGCGTCGACACCGACCGCCTGCCCGAGGAAAAACAGCGCGGGCTGACCATCGATCTCGGCTTCGCCTATGTGGCGCTGGCCGGCGGCGGGCTGCTCGGCTTTGTCGACGTGCCGGGGCACGAAAAGTTTATCCGCAACATGGTCGCCGGCGTCAGCGCCATCGACTATGCCCTGTTGGTGATCGCCGCCGATGACGGACCGATGCCGCAAACCGTCGAGCATTTGGCGATTTTGGATCTGCTTGGCGTCGCCACCGGCGCCGTGGCCATCACCAAGGTGGACGCGGTCGCCGACGGGCGCCTCGATGAGGTGAAGGACGCGGTGCGGCAAACCCTGCGCGGCAGCGGTCTCGACGGAGCAGAAATGTTTCCGCTCTCGGCCTTGTCGGGCGAAGGCGTGCCGGCGCTCAGGGCGCATCTCGAAAAAACCGCGCGGGAATTCGCCGCCGCGCCGGTGCAAGGCCGTTTCCGCCTCGCCATCGATCGCGTCTTTACGCTGACCGGCACCGGCCTGGTGGTGACCGGGAGCGTCTATTCGGGGCGCGTCGCGGTGGGCGAGAAACTGCTGCT
The DNA here is from genome assembly GCA_913053235.1 of uncultured Alphaproteobacteria bacterium. Classification (GTDB taxonomy): domain Bacteria; phylum Pseudomonadota; class Alphaproteobacteria; order UBA828; family UBA828; genus PTKB01. The sequence goes on along the minus strand of CAJXFT010000051.1, from coordinate 710 downwards.
GTCGCCGGCCGGCGCCGAGGTGCGGGTGCGCGCGCTTCACGTGCACGACCGCGCGGCGGAGGAAGCGCGCCAGGGCGAGCGCGCGGCGTTCAACCTGGCCGGCCCGGGGGCGCGGCGCGGCGACATCAGGCGCGGCGACTGGCTGTTGCACCCGGCGGCGCATGCGCCGACCCGGCGCATCGACGCACGCATTCGCGTGTTGCCGAGCGAGGTGAAGGCGCTCAAGCATGAAACACCGGCGCATTTGCATCTCGGCGCGCTGCAAACGCCGTGCCGCGTCGCAGTCCTCGAAGGGCGCGAGATCGCGCCAGGGCAAAGTGGCCTGGTGCAGATCATCGCCGAGCGCCTGATCGCCACGCATGGGCGCGACAGCCTGATCCTGCGCGACCAATCGGCGCGCCGCACGCTGGCGGGGGGGCGCATTGTCGATCCGTTCGGCCCCGAGCGCGGGCGGGCGCGCGCGCCCCGTTTGGCGCAACTGAAAGCGATGGGTGAGAGTTCGCCGGCGGCGGCGCTGGCGGCACTGCTGGCGCTGGCGCCGGGCGGCCTCGACCTCAGCCGTTTCGCCGTCGCGCGCAACCTCGATGGCGGTGAAAGCGCCACCTTGTTTGCCGCCGCGGACATGGTGACGGCGGGCGCCGCCGACGCGCTGGCCGGCATGTCGGCGCCACATTGGCACGACCTGAACCGGCGCATCACCGCGAGATTGG